>JBCBWJ010000071.1:0-9130 GCA_039817165.1 Pseudomonadota bacterium
CTTTTGGGCTAGGCCAAAGCCATGCCGCTTTTCAGAATCAACAGCGACCTGCATTACTTTGCTCATGTCCCGAAATGCGCGGGCGCATCGGTTGAGGTGTATCTGCGCAAGCGGTTTGGCGAGATCGCGTTCCAGAACTCGCGCTATCTCAGCCTTCCCGCAGAACAGCGGTGGACGCGCAGTTCGCCCCAGCACGTGGATGTGGCTGCTCTTGAGCTTTTGATCCCGCGCAATTGGATCGCCTCCAGCTTTGCGGTGGTGCGCCATCCTGTGGCCCGTCTGCGCAGCGCGTTTGATTTTCAGAGGGTGGGCGAAAAATCCATCCCCGAGGACACCGATATCAATGCGTGGCTGGCGCATTGGGCGAAGACCCGCGGCGCGCAGCCTTTTCAGTTCGACAACCACGCCCGCCCGGCCCATGACTTGGTGCCCAAAGCGGCGAAAGTTTTTCGGCTTGAGGACGGGATCGACGGGATTGTCGCCCATCTGGACCGCCTGGAGGGCAAAGAGCGCGGCCCCCGCACGATCAGCCATGAAAACAAAAGCCGGGGCGGGTCGGACTACATGGCCGGTCAATCCGCGCTGACAAAGGCCTCCATGGCGCTGATCAAAGACATCTACAAAGAGGATTTCAGCCGGTTCGGCTATGTCTGCGAGGATGTCTCGAAGACCAAGTCCGCTTCAACGCGGCGCCCGAAACGGCCGAAGCGGAAATCGCTGACGCAACTTTTGGGCCTTAAGAAGTAAGCCCTAGCGGCCCACATGTTTGAGGTATTGCCACAAAAACGCGCGCAGATCGCCGGGCGCACGAATGAGCCCCTGTTTGCGTGCCACGTAAAGCACTTCGCGGCGGCAGACAGCGCGATCCATGTTGCGCTGCACTTGGCCGTCATGAATGCGGTTGGCCACCAATGTGTCGGGCAGGATCGCCGGGTCCCCAAAGGCCAGGTGGCAGCTGTAGAACATATCCGCATCCATCAGCCAGATGAGGTTTTCGTCAAACCAAACGTCATGGCCTGCCTCAAACGCCAACACCGAGGGGCTTGAGATCGTGTTCCAGCCATAGCGCGTGCGGGTGGTGTAGCGAGGCACCATCGGGTTTTGAAGCGTCTCAAGATCGCGCGTGACAGCAGAGCCCATCAGCGCCCATTGCACACCCGGCTGGTCAAAGGCCGCCACCAGTTGCCCGAGCGCTGTGGGATCGCAAAGGTAGTCATCCTGAAAGAGCACCTTCAGGATTGTCCCACGGGCGTGGCGGAAGGCATTGTTGCAATTGGCCGAGCCTTGATGCGGCCCGTCGCGGAAGAAAACGTGGGTGATGGTCAGCCGGTCTGCGTATCTGGCGCACAAAGCGGCCACACCATCCCCCGGCGACTGGTCAGAGACAATGACCTCAAAATCCTCAAACTCCTGCGACACCAGACTGTCGAGCCCGGGCTTGAGGAACGCCGCGCCATCGCCACTCATGTCATAGGCGGGGATACAGACGGACATGCGGGGCGCTCTGGTCATTGGCGGGCCTTACCAGCAGGTCTGTTTTACGCGCAACCCAAATCACCCTTTGTGTTTTGACCTCGGGCAGCAAATGGACGGTCGCGTTGCGCGTCTTTTTCGATAAGATCGTGCTGACTTGGCGAAATTGGGGACCTCACTTGGCGCATGTTTGCATCGTCATGCCAACGCGCAACGCGGTTGGCACCATCGCGCGGGCCATCGCGTGTTTTGACGCGCAAGATCACCACGACAAAAGCCTGCTGATCGTGGACAGCCAGTCGACGGACGGAACCCATGAGGTGATCGCCCAGCGCGCACGCGATGCCCATGTCATTTGGGTTCAGGACACAGAAAACGGACTGGCGCACGCGATCAATCTCGGGGTCGAGCAGATGCCGGAGGAGGCGATCTTTGGCTATCTGGGGGCCGATGATTTCTTGGAGCCGGGCGTGCTGCGGCGGGTCAGTGATCACTTTGACGCCGAGCCAGATCTGATGGGTCTCTTTTTTGACAGCTACACCGCGCGGGAGGGACGCGATCCGGTGTACCGCGCCTGCCCGGCGGACAGCTTTACGATGGAGAACCTCTTGCGCCACCGCACGATCGCAGGGATGCAGAACACCTTTCTGCGTGGCGATGTGGTGAAGGCCAACCCGTTCAACGCGGTCGCGCGCTTTGCCATGGACTATGAGCTTTACCTGCGTCTGGCGCAGCAGGGTCTGGGCGCACGGATACGGCGCTGTCCTGAGGCGTCAACGGTCAACACTGACAGTGGCACGATCTCGCGCACCTACAAACGCGCCTCAAAACGCGAGGCGCTTTACTGGGCGTTGCAATACGCGCCCCGGGGGCCACTGAGACGCCGGGCATGGCTGAAATATCTCAAGTATCGGTTTGTCTGAACCGCTCTGGCCGGTAGGGCGCGAGCCAGGCGCGGGTGGTGTTGGTCTCGCCCTGGAGCAGCTCATCGGCAATCAGCTCTCCCATGACGGCGGCCAGCGTGATGCCGGAGTGCATGACCGCGAGATATGCGCCCTCTTGGACCGCGCCCACCGCAGGCAAATCATCGCCCGGCATCGGGCGTTCGGCCAGCATCGTTTCTGCCAGTGTCAAAGGGGTTTCGGGCACGAGCGCCTGCAGTCGGGCGAGCGCTGTTTGCGCCTCTGCCGCCAGATCCAGCACGGCTGCACTGTCATCGCCTTGATGCCCCACAACCGCGGGCATCATCAGCGCCCCGCACGGCAGTTGGCGCACCTCGCCCGCGTCACTGACCAGAATATGGCGCAGGATTTGCGGCACCGGGGCCGTTTTGATCACCAGCGCCGGGCGGTGCAGCATCGGCAAATCGACCGACAGAGTGTCCATCAGCCGCTTTGATCCAACGCCAGCGGCCACAAGAACGGTATCGGCGCTCAGCGGACCATGAGGGGTTTCAACCCCGGTGACGCAGCCTGCGTCCTGCAAAACGCCGGTCACGCGCACGCCCCGCATCACGCATGCGCCAGCGGCTTGGGCGGCAACGATCAGTTGTGACGCGAGCACACCGGGGTCCGCCACGCCCTCTTGCGGCAAAACCAGACTTTCCTTGGGCGGCGGCGACACATGGGGCTCTAGCGTGGCAAACCTGGCGGCATCGATCCTGTCCACGCTGTATCCCAGACGTCTGAGATCGGCTTGACGCTCTTCCAGACGCCCCTCTTCCCAACAGATTGACCCACACCACGATATTGGCAGATCGAGGTCTTCGGCCCATCTGTGCCAGGCGGCGATCCCTTCGGCCCGCAATTGATAGTGATCGTCATCCAGAAAATACGAGGCGTTGATCCAGCCAAAGGAGGCGGCGGTCGCGCCCGCATGCCCTGCATCCAAAAGGGTCACCTGCGCGCCTGCACGGGCCAAGCGATGCCCTACTGCGGCGCCAATGACGCCGGCCCCAACTATGATGATCGACTTTTGCACAAAATGCACTCTGACGCGGCGTCGGGCAGACGGCAAGCGGGACGATCACATTGACAAGACAGCGGAATTCGTCACCGTTGGCGTCTGAAGGGGTTTTCATGTTCAGCTTTTGCACAGATCCGGCCACGCTCGACACGTTTCGGTGGTTTGCGTGTTACCTGACCACTGGCAAGCATCAACAGCTTTACTATTCCGTCATCGTGGTGCTGACGCTTCTGGCGATCACGGCGCCCACGGCCCTGTTGTTCGGCTTCGGCGGGGCGGCGGCGGCGCGGTCGGGGTTTCTGCCACTGCGGTGGCTGGGCAAAGGCTATATCGCGATTGTGCGCGGGGTGCCGGACATCGCGTTTTTCCTGTTCTTCGTGATCGCCCTGGATCAGTTCTTCGAATGGATCCGCCATTCCATCAAATGCCCTGACTGGTCCGAGCCCATCCGTCAGGGCAATGACTTCATTGTCTGCGCTGAGGCCAAGCTGCCCTTGGGCACAGCCCCGCAATGGGTGCACGAAACCTATGGGTTTTTCGTGGCCGTCCTTACCTTTGCCATTGTGTTCGGGGCTTTTGCCGCGCAGGTGCTCTACGGCGCAATGAACGCGGTACCGCGTGGGCAGGTCGAGACGGCAGAGGCCTATGGCATGACGCGGCGCCAATCGTTTTGGCGCATTCTGGTGCCACAGATGTGGCTATACGCGCTGCCGGGGCTGTCGAACCTGTGGATGGTGCTGATCAAGGCCACGCCGCTTTTGTTTCTGCTGGGGGTCGAGGACATTGTGTACTGGGCGCGCGAATTGGGCGCCACGGTCAATGCGCGCTTCACCGACTACCCTCATGGCGATTGGCGGATGTGGTACTTCCTCGCGCTGCTGGTCTTTTACCTCAGCTTCACACGTATCTCGGAGATCGTGCTGGAACGGCTGATGGTCAAGCTCAGCCGGGGTCAGGCGACCACGGGCGGCGAAGCCCAGAGGAAGACCGCATGAGCTGTTGGCAGACGGTACAGGACTACGCGCTGCGCAGTCTGGGCTACGGCGAAAGGCTGCTCCCGCGCGACAACTTCACGCTGTGCGAGCATGTCGTGCTCATAGGCTCTGGTCTCATCTGGAACGTCTATTTCGGCATTCTGGCCTTGGTGAGCGGGTTTTTCCTGGCCACGGCGGTGGCGCTTGGCAAAGGGTCGGGCAATCTGGCCATTCGCAAATCGTCAGAGTGGTTCATCTTCGTGTTCCGCGGCTCGCCGCTCTTTATCCAGTTCTTCTTTGCCTATTTCCTCTTTTTGTCGCTGAAATCCGTGCACCCGTTCTTTGAGCCCTTCTCTGCGGCATGGCTGGGCGCGCTGATCGTGCTGTTCTTGAACACTGCCGCCTATTCCGGCGAGATCTTCTTCGGCGCCCTCAGAGCGATCCCCAAGGGCGATGTAGACTCCGCCGACGCCTATGGGTTTTCCGGCTGGCCTAGGTTCAAGCGGATCATCTGGCCCACCATGCTGCGGCTGGCCTGGCCGGCCTACACGAATGAGGCGATTTTTCTGTTTCACGCCACAACGCTGGTCTTCTTCTCGGGCTTTCCAACCTGGCAGCAACGGGGGGACGCACTTTATTACGCGCGGTATTTTGCGGACAAGACGTTCAACCCCTTCGTCCCCTACCCGATCCTTGCGGGCTATTTCGTTTTGGTGACACTGGTGCTCATCGGGGTGTTTGGCCTGATCAATCGACGCCTGAACCGTCACCTGCCAAAAGAGGCACGCCGGGGGATCAAATTGCGCATGAACTTGATCAGGTAACTGCGCGAGGCGCGACCGAAGGGAGCGACGAGCGGCGCGACCTAGGTTTTTTTCTGAAACGCCGTCTCCCACCTGAGCGGCCGCAATTCCTTGCGAAACACCCGCTCAAGCTGACGCACGGCATGGCCTTCAAAACATCTCCCATGGCCCGTGATGATGCCCCGCGGGCCCCACGCGATCACCGCTTCGATGTCGCGCCCAAGGGCGATCTTGTCATCGTATTTGCGCCCCCACCGATGGGTGGGCCGCATATGCCCGCCACTGTCATCGGTGCCGCATAGCCAAACAATGGGCCGCACCAAGGGCGGCAGGAGCCGCGTCTCCAACACCTCAAAGAGATCGGCCAGGATCAGCGTGCGCGACGGACGATGACAAAACACCGCCTCGCGTCTTTTGGCACCCACGCGAAGCACGCTTTGATGCAACTGCCCTTTCCATGCGGTCTCTGCCGTGTCGGCCTTGAGGCGATCCACACCCCAAACCTCCGCCTGCGGATAGGCGTCGGCCCACATCTGCACCGCTGCCTCATAGTCAGGCGTTGGCGCCACCAAATGCGCTACCTCGCCCAACTCCGCCAGCTCCCGCGAGAGCGCAGGCGTCAGATCGGTGGGGGCGTAAACCCACAGCGCCCCACCCTGTAGCTCTACCACAACAGCCCGCATCGGCACCGGAACGAACGCGCGCGTCACAGGCGCGCCGTCCACCAGCCAAAGCCCTTTGGCCACAGGCTTTAAAGTATGAAGCGGCTCATACCCGGTGGGGATCATTGGATCACAGCCAAATCAATCGGTCACCGTGACCTTCACCATCTGGTCTGGCTCACCCGGGACCATACCGCTTTGTCCACGGCCGCGTTTGATCTTGTCGACCACGTCCATGCCCGATGTCACCCGACCGACGACCGTGTACTGACCGTCCAGAAAGGGGGCTGCGTCAAACATGATGAAAAACTGGCTGTTGGCGCTGTCCGGGCTGGTGCTGCGGGCCATACCCACCACGCCGCGTTCGTAGGGAATGTCCGAGAACTCGGCTGTCAAGTCCGGCATCGCGCTGCCGCCCGTGCCGGCGCGTCGCAGATTGCCGCCTTCAGCCTTGGCAAATTCCCCGTCGCCGGTTTGTGCCATGAATCCCTCCATCACGCGGTGGAAATAGACACCGTCGTAAAACCCCTCCGCGGCCAAGGTCGTGATCTGCGCCACGTGGTTGGGTGCGACATCTTCCAACAGATCAATCGCGATGGTTCCGTTGGCGACACCCGTGACCTCAATCTCGATCCCACTGGCCAAGGCCGGCCCACTGAGAAGACCCGCCACGGCCAGAAAAGCGGCCCTATTGCGCATGCCCTTACCCATCGGCGGCCACCTTGACGCTGACCATGCGGTCGGGCGCCGTGGGCGGCTCGCCGCGGGCGATGGCATCCACATGGTCCATCCCGTCGATCACCCGGCCATAGACCGTGTATTGGCGGTTCAAGAAATGATTGTCCGAGAAATTGATGAAAAACTGGCTGTTGGCGCTGTCGGGGTTTTGACTGCGCGCCGCGCCCAATGTGCCTCGGTCATGGGGCACGCCGGAAAACTCCGCCTTGAGATCGGGCAGGTCACTGCCGCCCGTGCCGGCCATGCGCAGGTTGAAATCCTGCTCCATATTGCCGTTTTTCACATCGCCCGTCTGGGCCATGAACCCGTCGATCACCCGGTGGAACGCCACGTTGTCATACGCCCCAGACCGGGCCAGCTCTTTCATACGTTCCGCGTGCAGCGGGGCCACATCGGGCAGCAACTCAATGGTCACCGTGCCGTCTTTGAGCTCCAGCAAAATAGTGTTTTCGGGGTCTTTGATCTCGGCCATAGGGCCCTCCTGTCGCTTCACATTCAAGGTTAGGTAAGCCCTCTGCTCCGGAATGCCAAGCCGGGTGTTGACGCGCCCGGGCGGAGCCGCCAATAGAGGCGCAGATTTACGCCAAAGAGAGGGCGACACCATGGGCTGGAAAACCCTCGATGAGATGGACCTGTCGGGCAAAACAATACTGACCCGGGTCGATATCAACGTGCCCATGGAAAACGGGCGCGTGACCGACACCACCCGGATCGAGCGGATTGTGCCCACCGTTGAAACCATCCTGGCCGCCGGCGGCAAACCGATGCTGATCGCGCATTTTGGCCGCCCCAAGGGCAAGGTTGTGGCGGACATGTCCTTGCGCCAGGTGGTGCCCGCGCTAGAGGCAGCCCTCGGCCACAGCGTGCAGTTCATCGAAACCCTTGAAGGCGCCGAAGCCCTGACACAAGAGGCCCGCGCCGCCGAGGTGTTGCTGATGGAGAACATCCGCTTTTACCCCGGCGAAGAGGCCAACGACCCCGCGTTTGCCGCCCGCATCGCAGGTCTTGGTGACATCTTTTGCAACGATGCCTTCTCGGCGGCCCACCGGGCGCATGCCTCCACCGAGGCGCTGGCCCGCCACCTGCCGTCCTGCGCGGGCCGCCTCATGCAGGCCGAACTGCAAGCGCTTGACGCCGCCCTCGGTGATCCAAAACGGCCCCTGGTGGCGGTCGTGGGCGGTGCAAAAGTGTCGACGAAGCTCGATCTACTGGGCAATCTGGTGGGCCGCGTGGACAAGCTTGTGATCGGGGGCGGCATGGCCAATACGTTTCTCGCCGCACAAGGTTTGGGCGTCGGCAAATCGCTGTGTGAACATGATATGGCCGACACCGCCCGCGAGATCATGGGCAAAGCCGGCGCTGCGGGCTGCGAGATCATTTTGCCCTCTGACGTGGTTGTGGCCCAGGCGTTCAAAGCCGGTGCCGCGTCCGAGACCGTCCCCGCCCATGCCTGCCCCTCAGACGCGATGATCCTCGATGCGGGCCCCGGCAGTGTCGCGCGCATCACCGCGGCCTTTGAGGCAAGCCAGACATTGATCTGGAACGGCCCGCTCGGCGCTTTTGAGATTGAGCCCTTTGACACCGCCACCAACGCCGCCGCCGCCCATGCCGCGACCCTCACGCGCGCGGGCAGGCTCATTTCGGTGGCAGGCGGCGGTGACACTGTGGCCGCGCTCAACCAGGCGGGTGCGGCGGATGCGTTCACCTATATCTCCACCGCCGGTGGGGCGTTTCTGGAATGGATGGAAGGCAAGACCCTGCCCGGTGTGGCAGCCCTTGGTGGCTGACCCCGGTCCGGCTTCATCTTGCCAAGAATACTCATTCGACCGATCCGCTGGTGCAGGTGGCGTGCGTTAGCGCCACCATCAGTTGCAACGCCTGCGCCACTGACATAAAGCCTTCGGAGCATTTCAGAACGGAGACCCTCATGTCGAAAACCGATCAGGCCGCGAAGGTGACAGCAGGCAACGGGTTCATCGCAGCCCTCGATCAATCCGGCGGGTCCACTCCGAAAGCGCTGACGCTCTACGGGATCGGGGACGATCAGTATTCCGGTGAAGCGGAGATGTTCGACATGATCCACGCCATGCGCAGCCGGATCATAAAATCACCCGCGTTCACCGGTGACAAAGTTGTGGGCGCGATCCTTTTCGAGATGACCATGGAGCGCGAGGTCGATGGCACACCTACGGCGCAGTACCTGTGGGACACATGCGGTGTCGTCCCGTTTCTGAAGGTCGACAAAGGGCTCGCGGACGCCTCGGACGGGGTGAAGCTGATGAAGCCCATGCCCGATCTCGACGCGCTTTTGGAACGCGCGACAGCAAAGGGCATTTTCGGCACCAAAATGCGGTCGGTCATTGATGCCGCCTCGCCGTCGGGCATCAAAGCCGTGGTCGCGCAGCAATTTGAGGTGGGCGCGCAGATCTTGAGCCACGGGTTGGTTCCGATCATCGCGCAGGAGGTCTTCGGCCTCCGCCTTGTCGGTGATCGAAATAGTGACCTCGGGCTCGAT
>JBCBWJ010000072.1:0-9039 GCA_039817165.1 Pseudomonadota bacterium
CGATGACGAAAACACCAACAGCTCACGCAGCTGCAGCATCCCGCGAATGAAATTCACCTCATCACCCGTCAAGTCGAGCTCGATCCGGTCGTCGTCTCTAAGGATCCGCGATCGTGTGAAGTTGGCAAAATCGCCAATCCTCGACATCCACAGCGTTTCAGGTTGCAGCTTGGACCCGCCAAAGACCAAGCGCTGCTGATACAGCGAAACCTTGCCCGGATACTCGTCAGGGCCGGTAAAAATGCCCGCAGCTTCGACGGGAGTTGTCGTCAAATCTGGAGCGAAATTGTCGTCGCGAAAACTTTGATCGGTGGTGAACCCGATGTATCCGAAAACGCCGTTCACCTCCCGATAGACGTTATATTCTTCGGCGGTGCCTGACCACGTCACCAGGTTGAAAGCCCCTGACACGTCGAGATCCTGAGCTCCGACCACCGACGCCTCGGCGGACGGAAACCCCTCTACGCCGTCTACAACCGGACTGACTTTGTAGGTGTAGGTTTCGCTGCCGCTGTTGTTCTGCGCCACATTCAAACCGGTCGGCGCGGCGATATTGGGATCGATCGCGATGTCGGCAAAGGTCCATGTGGTCGCGCCTGTGCGTTCCATGCGCTTCGGAAACATATCCGGATGCGCCATAAACATGACATCAACCGATTGCACATAGTCGACGGCTTGAAGCTGAACGCTTGAGAACGGCGTCACGAACGCATAATCAGAACCGCCATCTTGAACCACTGCGCCGCGATAGATCAGCCGCGCTGTCTGATCGCCCATGAGCATGATCAAGTTTTCGTCTTCGTCTCGTTTGAACGGAATGAGCCGGTGCAGCTTGCTGCTGTCCGGGACTTCGGTAACGAATTCAGTGCCGGCCCGGTTGCTTATACCGCCGTGTGCATGCACAAAAACGTTCTTCCCCTTGCGCAGTCCGACATCATACTTGGCCAGATCAACGCGACCATGCAGGCCGGGGCCCAACACGCCCGCAGCAAACGAAGGCTGAAACCTGCTCGACGGCATTACTGAATCCCGCGATCAACAAGGTACTGGGGAACGCCGGCCTTGACCGGCGGCGTGTTCCGGTCGTCCATTTGAACCGCCATCAAGAATTTCTGCTCAGCCGCTCGCCGGGCTTCACGGGTCCGCTTTTCGTCTTCGGTGATGTCCTGCGCGATCGCGCCCGCAATTGCTGCTGACAGCGCGTCCCTGAACGATTGGGGCATTTCGTTGGTATCGGTGATCAGCTTTGTGTATTCGCACACAGCGCCGCTGACGTCGCAGTAGATTGTCTGCCCGGCATTCTCGCGCTCTATGTCAGGGCTAAGATTGGCCCTCATTGCAGCGCGTGCCTGCTCCACATCGTTAACCCAACGAATGGCCAGCGCATCATTCGGCCGCTTGTAGGCAAACAGCCATTCCTTGTCGCGATCATTGATGACCAGCGCCATTGCCTGTCGTCCTTTGGAGAAGTTGAACCAGTGGCGCTCAAGCAGCCCAGTCAACACATCGTCGTAGTGAAGCTTGCAGGCACGTGCTGCGGTGCTGTCTTCATTAATGGAGTCGATGCGCTCTTCGCCGAGATATTCCGACAGCGCACGATTGCAAATTTGAACCTGGGACACATGCGCCTCCTGTTAGAAGCGGGCCCGAAGGCCCGCCCCAGTGGTCACTGCTCGAAGTGCTTCCGGATTTTCTCAGCATCCTTTGACGATGCCGGTGACATCCAGGTCGCGCTGTACATCGACAGCGGAACGCGGTGCTTGTCGCCCTTCTGACACAAGCCTTTGCCGAACGTGCCCGGCTGGGTAACGACAATGTCGACCTCGCCCTGCTCCGGCCCTTTGGACTTCACCTCAACCTCTTCGACCTGAGCGCCGGGCGCTGTTGTGGGTTTGGTAGCCATCACGTGTTGACCTCAGTCGCGATCGCAACCGTGACACGGCCCGCCGTGGCGTTGGCGCCTCCCACCGTAAACCGCGCTCCGAAGTAGCGAAGCATGCGTGTGTCAGGCAACCAGCGCATTGACGTACGATAGCCAGCCACAAGGTCTGCAACCGCAATGGCCGGTGTCGTATAGAGGACCACGTCACCAGTAGTCAGGGCGGCGTTTTGGGCCGTGACCAGCTCAATCGTGAGCGAAGTCAGACCGGCAAAATCCTCTGTCACCTGCATTAGCACGGGCACTTCCTCGCCCGCGCCAAGGTTTCGGTGGATAGCGCCTGTCTCCAGCGGCACGACATCAACGTCGGGCCAGTTGATAACGTTTTCGGAAATGGCCGTTGCCGTGATGGCTTGGTTTTCCGCAAGGGTCAGTGTCTTATCAAGGATCATAGCGGATCTCCTTATGTGACCTGGGCTTCAGTGTTCAGCAGAGCGTCACACTCACGGATCGGAATGCCGCGGTAAGACAGCACTTCCTTGCCCTCGATTTCCATCGGGCGAAGCCGGGTGAAGTTGTCCGCCGCACCTTGGTTTGTGGCCAATGCGTCCAGCGCTTCCAGAGCGTCACGATTTGCGTAGATGACCGCGCGGCCCGGGTTGTTCTGGTCGTGGACTTTGGGCGCCCGACGATTGTGCATCTTGTAGTAAGCCTTGCGCATGAAGGCATAGAGATCCACGTTGCCGGCCATCAGCTCGGACACATCAATGTTGGCAATGCGGGATACCTGGCGCCAGTCCTTGACTTTGAAGCCAGCATAGGCCCGCACCATCTCTTCTTCGACGTAGTACGGGTTGCCGCTTTCGTCGACAACGCGTTGCTCGCCCTTGTCTTCCTGCTTGATGCCGCCAGTCGTGCCTTTGGGATAAAGCGCGCAAACGCCGTCCTGACCCCAAGACACAAACCAGATCGACATGTTGTCCGATCCGACACCGCCAGCATCGACGATCTGGTTGCCAGCACCATTCGTCGCCTTCACCCCAAAGCGCGCCGACAGACCTTTTGGGTGCCGTGCGTTTGTGGCTGAATCATAGTAGAACAGCGAAGAAATCAGCTCTTGAGACATTGCCTCAATGAACGGACGGCTTTCCGACGCACGAAGGGCAAGGCGCTTGTCCCCGGCCAGTTCAAGCACCCGCTTGTCGATTGTGCACATGGCTTCGACAAAGCCTGTGGTGTCAGAAACCTGTTGCGTACCGCTCTTGGATTGCGGCGTGCCCTCATAAAGCGCACCCCACGCTACGCTCGGCAGACCTGTGCGGATCGTGTGCGTGTGCTTGGTGCCGTCGTTGCATTCTTCCCAAACCCAGTCGGTCAGAATGTCCTGCGACGTGTCGTTCATCATTTCGATGATATCTGCGATGCCCTTGGTCGGATCCGACCGCTTGTAGACATCCGCCATGTTGAGCATGGTTTGTACGAGTGTAGCCACGTCTCAACCTCCTTATTTTGACGATTTCGGATATCGGGCAGCAAGCCCGTCGGTCGCGCCTCCGCCTGCGTTTTCAGCCGTCACGACATCGTCTTCGGACAGCATCTTGCCGGCCTTCAGCGCGAAGCGGATCATTGCAGGGTGAGAGCCAAGCCCAGAGCTGTTCAGCACCTCGGCGAGTTCGGGTGAGCCAAGCTTTTGAATTGCGGCCTTTGCGATAGCCACGTTTTCATCATAGCCGCCTTCCATCAGTTCCTTGTCGGCCTTGGCCTCTTTGCCCCATGTGTCGACCTGCCTGTCAAACTCGGCCAGCTGCTCGCGCGCGGCCTTGGCCTGAAACTGCACGGCAGCATTCATCAGGTCTTGGGGGGTTGGGTTCGGGGTGTCCTTCAGAAAACCGCCAAGGAATTCGTTGAACTTGCCGATGTCCTCCGAGAAATCCTTGAGCTCGTCTGTAACTTCGACCTGCAATTCAAGCGGCTCTTTGTCGCCGCCTTGTTTGTCGTCCTTTTCACCCTTGTCGCCTTCAGCCGTCTTGTCGGCATCGTCAGCCTTGCTGTCATCCGTAAGGATTGTGCCGCCACTGTCTTTTTCGGACGTATCGGTGGCGTCTGGCGTTTCTGTTTTCGATGTGTCGGTATCGGTCGAAACGTCACCGGCAGGTGTTTCGGTTCCTGCGTCAGGCGTCGGAGTATCCGTCATCGCTCAATTCCTCGTCATGTGCTGCATCCAGCAATGCGAGAAACTCCTGATGATCGTCTATGATCTCGGCAAACCGCTGTCCGCCGTTGGCTGTAATCCGATCCATGATGTAAAGGCCAATTGATCGACCGCTTGTCTCGCTGGTCGTGAACAGCTGACACTGATCAAGCAAATCCGATACCAGCAAACGCCCAACCGGCTGCGCCAACAGCCCGGCCCATGCCGCCTGCAGATTGTCCGCCCGGCGCTGCAATATCTGGTCTTTCGTGCTCAAAGCGGGCTTCCCTGCTGAATGCCCTCAGCGCCGCGCTGGTTTGCCTCTGAAATCAGCTTGGCGGTTTGGGCGAGCGGCTGCGCCGCCTCGACGGCTTGCGCGGCCTGTTGCGCCTCGGCGCGTACCTCGCGAGTCTTTTTGACCTCGTCTTGCGAATTGAGAATACCCGGCGGCGGGCCAACGAAATCGGCAAAGTCACGCAAGGCCTGATCAGCGTCGATATTGTCCATCGTGCCAGGTTTCATTTGCTCAAGCGTGGCGGCAAAGCCAATGGTTCGCTCGATCGGCGCCACACCAACAGCCTTCTGTGCCTGCGCCAATGCCGAGATGTATTCGACATTGACGGGTTGGTCGATGATTTCTTCGGGCGGCTCGGGCAGGATCCGCGCCTTCTGCATGTAATGGAACGTGATTTCAATCAGCGGCTGCAGCAAGTCATGATCCAATGCCTCCAGCACCGGACCCAAGATCAGCAGCTTTTCTTCGTGCCGCTCCGCGATCTCGCGCGCCGTAATCTGGCGGCGATCCGAAAGCGATGTCATCAAGAACAGATCCACGAAGAACGCTTCCCGAATGCGTTCCTGCGTCTCTTGAATATCCAACCGCAAATGCTCAATGTTCGGCTGGACGTCGTAGATCGGCCGTAAACCGTTCTGATCATTCGTGACCGTCACCCCGCCCGGTACGTTTCTCAAGGTGTTGGCCGCGCTCAGTCCGCCCTGCAGCGGGGGATCGTACATCTTTTGCGTGGCTATCGCTTTATCGCGATGCTGTGATTGCAGCTGAATGGAATCGCCCAAAGCAATCATGCCGGGGCTTTCCACTGAATAAGCCTCGCCTTGCTCGCGCACCCAGCGCGGCGCAAGGATGTTGTTCATCTCAAAGCCGCTCTCTGACAGCAAATGGTTCTTGCCGTACTCATAGTACATTGAGGCGAAAGCCATGTTGTTGGATGCAGAGCTGTTTGGATTGCGCTCGCGCCGCGGCTCGATGCAGTGCACGATCGTGCATTCGTCATGGTGTCGGCCGGCATTGTAAGCCCGCTTTAGCTCGGGGCTCGCAGCCTCGCCGAACTGGCGATACACACCAGCCACCGTTGTCTCGATATCCCGGTGCAGGTACTCGACCCGCTCGTCGCGCCCCTCTGAAATGCGATATGTTCCCATTGGTAGCGCATGACCCATGATCACATCATCGAAGTGATTGGTCACAATGCCAGCCCAAGTGCCGTAAAGCCCCAGCTGATTGTAGCAATGGTGCAGCATGCCATAGACGTTGGACTGGCGGAGAACCTCGTACATCCGGGATTGAGCGGTGTGAGCCCACTCTTTCACCGCCTCTGATTCCTGATCACCGTTCAGATCCATTTTGATCCGAAACCAAGGGCGCGACGGCGAAGTGATGCCAGCCATCAAGCCCGATGAAAAGGTACGCAGAGCCATCCGTGCGGTGCTGTCGATCAGGGTTTTGTTGACCGTGGAGTTGCCCTTGTCCTGACCGAGATAAAACCTACCACGGCTGGGCTGCATGAAAGTCCGCAACTCTTTGAAATGCGGCTTCCACTGATTGAATTCAGTATCCATGCGCGACCGGCGCGCAAGCAGCTGCTTCACGATTTGGCGGCTTCGATCGTTCATCAAGACCCCAGAAGCGTTTTCTTGCCTGCGCCGTACTGCTGGTTTTCGATGCTAGAACCGCCAGTCAGGATAGTGCCGCGCCGGCCTCGGGTTTGCCGTGTTTGATCACCGTCTCGAAACACCGGTTCTTTTTGCGCCTGCAGCTGCTCGGGCTTTTCCATTTTGGGGACTGTGCACATACCGCAACTCCTTTTGCGGCAAGATGATCAACAGAGGGCGTGCTGGCTATGACGCTCTTCGAAACGGATCGTAAGGCTCTTGCTGCTGCTCATGACGCTGCTGCATGGAATACGGCTGTACTGGATATGCGAATGTCAGCGCCAAGGCATCTGCGTCGTCGGGGCTTTTGAGCCCGCGCTTGCGCATGTCCTCTTTTTTTTCAAGCTGGATGAGATTGTTCTTGTCGTATGAGTAAGTTGGGGCAAGCAATTCATACGACAGAACGGGATCGCTATCGATCATCATTCCAGCTTTGATCAGCTCTCGCATGGCCGCCCACATTTCTGTGCGCTTGTTGACGCATTTCGGTGCGCCATCCACACGGTAATCCGAGCTGGAACCAAAGTTGACGCCCTGAACCTGGTGGAAGTTCAGCTGATGCAAACGATCAACGACCCCAGCCCCCAAGCCGCCCTCATCGACGAACACCGCGTCGGGATTCTCTCGCTGGATCGCCTCAGCCACCCTCGCTGCCAGCTGCATCGTGTCAATCTTCTCGAACTTCTGCGGAGGTATGGTCCGCGCATCGCGGCCCCTGCGAAACCGTAGCACTGACTTGTCGTCGCCAAACCGGGCCACGTCGACGCCCAGAACAAGCGGGTCAGTGGGATTGACGCCCACCTCTTCCCGCATTGCCGCCATAACGGGCGCAGTTGGCATAAACTGTTCGTCCGTCTCTGCCTCGAACGAGCAGTAATATTCCTGCTGGATCTTGGCCTCAGACATTCCGTCGTCGCGTTCTTGCTGAATATGAGCTTCGGTCAACACGCCAGTGTCGTTGACCGTCAGTGTTTCGGCAAACCAACGATCCGACTTCAGCGCCCGCATGTGCGTTTGATACGCATGGTTTCGACCGCGCGGCGTGGTGATGAACAGCGCCCAGCCATCGTTTTCGAGCAAGATCGGCCGAATGTAATCCCACGCAGCCGGGTTGGCTAAGGCCCACTCTGAGAACACGACGCCAACCGGGTTTGAACCAACCAAGCTGTCGTAGTTGTCCGAACCAGCCATTTGCCAAACTGAACCGTTCGTGGCCTCGATCAGCATTTCGTTTCCGCTAGCACGCTGTCGGACATCAGGCGGCAGGAACTGATCAATGATCCGCCTGCCCTGCCGATCAATACCATTCCAGATCGCGCGGCGCGCCTGGGTCTGCTCTGGGAACAGGTGCCAGTATGTGCCGATGCGCCGAAACATATCGCGCGCCGTCAGGTTCAACGCAGTGCTGTCCTTGCCTGCTCGGCGATGCACAATCCACGATGCCCGCTGATGCTGAAACCCATAGCCAAAGTTGTTGTACAAATTGCGCTGGTAAGCCCGCGGTGTCCACTGGTTCGGTATGTTGGTCATTGCTCGTCGTTGTCGCCCTCGAACTTCTCGATGACGTTGATCTCGTGCTTCTGAGTGTTTTCAGTCTTGTCGACCAACCCGAGATCCCGCGCGATGATGGCCGGGTTGAGCAGGCCAGCTGCGGCACCAACATACTTCTGATGCTTTATGACTTCCTCTATTTCCGCACAGACATCAAAAAATCTTTCGTTTGCCTGATAATTTTTATAGGTTTGGAAGGTGATGCCCATGTGCAGACACATCCCGCCCAACGTCATGGCCTGCATCTTGTTCAGGCTGTGAACCCTACCCTGTGAAAGCTTTGCTTCCTTCAGCGGATTGTCCTGTACCCACTTGAAATAGGCAGCAGCCGCTTCGGCCATTTGCTCGGGCGTCTCAAACTTCACTGGTCGCCCAACCTTGCGACGCTCCTGAACAATTTCCCATAGCTGCTTATTCTTGCGAGGCGGCATCAGACTGCTCCGTCGTGATAAACATCTGCGTTGACCGAACACTTGTCGCAAAGATATTGGCCGCGATCGCGCGTGTCTGTGTCTCCACATCGCATGCATGGCCGGTTCCAATAGTGCTGCGGTCTGGCGGTCTGATCGACGCCCTCCACTAGTCGCGCCATGGTCAGTGATCCGAACCGGTTGTTGATCGAAGCGCGCAGTTGATGCTTGCGAATGGCGTAGATGAACGCAACGCTGTCAAAGGTCTCGTCAGGGTTTTCGATAAGGTATTGAGCGGCCTCGTGAACGCGCTTCATTTCGTTCTTGCGCCTTTTGCGGTGATCATCCCGCGATACGACTGCGCAGCGGCCGCAGTCGAAGCAAACTGAGAACTCGTAGAGCTCGCCATTACCAGCAAGCGACTGTGCTAAATGCGCCCCATCCTTGTACGAAACGGAATCGGCACAGCAAGTCATGGCGCACCTGTACGATTTGACCGGGCCTGCGCCTCTAGGATTGGCAGCAGGGCTTGCATTGATCGAACATAGAGAAGCTGCTCGTCGGGATCCGATATGCGCGACGCGGACAGGAAATTCTGGAACGCTTGCTCGTTGAGATTGGCCGGGGCCAGATTGTCGCTCTTGAGCGTGCCGCGCTTTAGGCGCTTGGCCACATCATCTGCCCGAATGGTAATCTTGCTCTGTTCACTCATTGGTTTTGCCTTATCGATTTGTTCCGCCGATGTGCCACGCGTTGCAGGACCTGCAGAAATACGCTTCCACGCGCTTTCCGTCGCGACGCATCTTGCGAGCCACCTTGTGCGCACGCTTCGATCCCATGCGTTCCTTCCCTTCGCAAATCCAGTAATCAGCTCGAGTCACTTCTTCAGCCTCATCGCCCAAGCTTCCTGCTCAACGAGAAACGCAGCCATCAGCCATGTGTCAGCCGTCAGCTCTTTTCCCCTGCTGAGGCTGTCCGCGACGTCCTGTGGGGTCATACCTTGAGCCATGCACCAGCCAATATGTTCCAAGGCTTCATCGCTGACCTTGACGTAT
>JBCBWJ010000073.1:0-9013 GCA_039817165.1 Pseudomonadota bacterium
TCCTCAGCCTGTCGTCGACCGCGCCCGCACGGTTCTGGACGCACTGGAGAAAGGCGATCGCGAAGGCGGGTCTAAGCGAGAAGCGTTCATCGACGATCTGCCGCTGTTTGCCACGCCCGCGCCGCAAGCCGCTCCACAGTCAGAGCCATCTGCAGTGGAAGACCGCCTCAGAGAGGTCCTCCCAGACGAGCTTTCGCCGAAAGACGCGTTAAACCTGATTTATGAACTCAAGGGGCTGACCAAATGATGTTTGATCGCGATCTCGGCATTCCCTTACCCGATGGCACACGCCTTTCCGCAGCGGTTTGGATGCCCGATGACGCCAATGACACCCCGGTGCCTGCGATCCTGGAATACCTGCCTTACCGCAAAAGCGATGGCACGCTGGACCGAGATCACGGCATGCACCCGCATTTCGCGCGTCACGGCTACGCTGCCATCCGCGTCGACAGGCGCGGCTGCGGGGACAGTGAGGGGCTTTTCGATGATGAGTATTCCGAACAGGAGCTGCGCGATGGCGAAGCCATTATTGCCTGGATCGCGGCACAGCCCTGGTGCTCTGGTGCGGTTGGGATGCAGGGGATTTCCTGGGGTGGTTTCAACGGGCTTCAGATTGCGGCGCGGCGCCCTGAGGCCCTAAAGGCTGTGATTTCCATCGGGACCACGGTGGACCGGTTTCACGATGACATTCACTACAAAGGCGGCATCCAGCTGAGCGAGAATATCGGATGGGCCGCGACCGTGCTGTCGTGGTTTTCCATGCCACCCGATCCGGAACTTCGGCCCAATTGGCGCGAAATGTGGCTCGAACGCTTGGAAAACGCCCCCTTTGTCGCAGACCGCTGGACCCGCGCGTCTGATCGGAATGCCTATTGGAAACATGGGTCGATATGCGAGGATTACACCGCAATCGAAGCGCCTGTGCTGGTGATGGGTGGTTTGCATGATGGGTATCGCAACGCCATGGCGGCCATGGCCGAGAAAGCGACCGGCCCCGTGAAAGCGATCCTTGGACCGTGGAGCCATAAATACCCGCATATCACCACGATTGGACCTGGTTTGGACTACCTCGGCCTGGCGCTCAAATGGTGGGATCGGTGGCTGAAGGGCATTGAAACGGGGGTGGAGGACCTCCCGGATTACACAGCTTACATCATGGACAGCTGCGCCCCCGACCCTGCCTTGACGTATCGGGATGGGTCTTGGAAGGGCGTGACGCCATACCCCGCGAAGGACGCGGAATTGCTTACTCTTCATCTTGGCACTGGTGGCACACTCGGGCCAGATCAAAGCCTTGATGCTACGATTGCACCAAACCTGCGGTGCGGCGAAGAATGCGGGGAGTTCTTCCCCTTTGGTTTCGGCCCGGGAGAGCTGCCGTCTGATCAGACAGAAGACAATGCGAGAGGTCTGTCCTTTTCCTCCAACCCTCTGGAAGACGACACGACGATCCTCGGGGCGCCGAGCGTCCATTTGCGCCTGTCTTGCGACGCGCCGAGGGGTCAAATCATCGCGCGACTGAGCGATCTGCGCCCAGACGGGACGGCGATGTTGATCACTCAAGGGCTGTTGAACCTGCGCCGTAGGAATGGGTTCGAGACAAAAATGGATTGCGTGCCGGATGAAGTGGTTTCCATCCAACTGCCATTGGACCAAGCGGCGTACTATTTGCCCGCGGGCCACCGCCTTTGCCTGTCTTTGTCGACCAGCTATTGGCCCTATTGCTGGCCAGAGGGGGAGTCGTTTTCACTTTCTCTCAGCAATGGCACCTTACACGTGCCGCTCTGCACACCCTCCGCGATAGACATGGAATTTCCACCGCCTCTACCGGTGGCGCAACGAGAGGTCCGGCAGCTTTCAGAGATCGAAGAAACGAAAACATGGGAGACGCTGCCCGATGGAACACGGGTTTTGACGATCGTGGGCGACCGGGGCCGGCGTGAAGACGTTGCAAGTGGCGTGATCACAGATGTCTGGATGAAAGAGATTTGGTCGATCCATCCTGACAAACCGAATACCCCCAAGGCGGACATCACATGGATCCGGGGCTTCGGACGTGGCAATTGGCGGGTTCACAGCAAGGCGCACATCACCATGCAAGGCACGCGGGACAGCTTTGAGATTGCTCAAAGACTGGAGGCCTGGGACGGAGACACGCCCGCTTTTGACAAAAGCTGGACTGCGAGCGTGCCGCGATAATCAGCCGGGATTGGACGACACGCCAACCTGTGCGGGGCGCAGGATACGATCGTGCAACATGAAGCCTTGGGTCGAAACCTGAATGATATCTCCGGCCTTTGTCCCCTGAAGCGGCGCCTCAAACATGGCCTCGTGGATCTTGGGATCAAACTTGTCACCCACTTGCGGATCGATCACGCGAATCCCGTGTTTGCCGAACACGTTCAGCAACTCGCGCATGGTCAGCTCAATTCCCTCAATGAGGGGTGCGGCGACCGCACGCTGTTCATCCGTCACCGATTCAACGGCGCGCTTCATGTTGTCAAAAACCGGTAGCATATCCCGGGACAGTTTGGAGCCACCGTAATTTTCGGCCTCCATACGGTCTTTTTGAGCACGCTTACGTGCATTTTCCGCCTCAGCCAGCGCGCGCATAAACTTGTCGTGGAACGCGTCGCGTTCCGCCTTCAGCTCTTCAATTTCCTGTTCGGGAGTCAACTCAACGTCGTCACCAAGTGCTGCTTCTAGATCTGCCTCGATGTTCTCCAGGTCATCCAGAAACTGTTCTTCATCGCGCTCTGCCATGCCCGTGTCCCTTTACGTCCTGTCCGCGATCAGCTTGCCAACAATCTGCGCGGTGTAATCCACAATCGGCACGATCCGCCCATAGTTGAGCCGGGTGGGTCCAATGACCCCAACCGCGCCGACAATCTTTCGGTCAGCGTTCATATATGGAGAGACCACCAAAGAGGAACCCGAAAGTGAGAAAAGTTTGTTCTCAGAGCCAATAAAAATGCGCACACCTTCGCCTTCATCGGTCAGTTCAAGAAATTCAGCGATATCACGCTTGCGTTCCAGATCGTCAAACAAGGTCTTGATGCGATCAATATCCGCTTCATCTGCCTGACCATCCAACAGGTTTGAACGACCGCGCACGATCAGCCGCTCAAACGTGGTTGAGCCACCTTCATCCCAAAGCGCCAGCCCACTTTCGACCAGATCATGAGCCAAGACGTCAATCTCTTGGCGTCGCTTTTCAATCTCTGTCCGGATCGCACTTTGCAGGTCAGTGAGGGTCTTGCCCTCGATAAGCGCATTGAGGAAATTCGCCGCCTCACGCATGGAGGACGGTGTTTGACCCGGTGGCGGTGTAAAAATGCGGTTCTCCACTTGACCATCGGCAAAGACCAAAACCACCAGAGCGCGGTCGTGGCCGAGGCTGACAAATTCCATATGCTTGATCGGCGCTTCGTGCTTGGGCGCCAAGACCAGAGAGGCCCCTTGCGTCACACCAGACAAGGCCGATCCGATCCGATCCAGTGCGACACCAACATCATCTGAATTACCGCCCAAGGTGGCATCGATCATCTGACGGTCGGTGTTTTCAAGATCACCGACCTCGAGCAGGCCGTCGACAAACATCCGCAAACCTTCTTGGGTCGGAACGCGACCCGCAGAAACATGCGGGCTGTCGAGCAGGCCGAGGTATTCCAGATCCTGCATCACGTTGCGAATTGTGGCTGCGCTGACCTTCTCTGACATACCACGCGTGAGCGTTCGGGACCCAACCGGATCACCTGTCGCCAAATACCCTTCGACCACGCGCCGAAAAACCTCCCGCGAGCGGGTGTTCATCAACTCCAGAGTTTTTCCAGCCTCAGACATGATGGTTTGAATGATAATCCCCGTGCCGTCCCATTAAAGAGCGCAAATCAAAAAGGTCAATCGGGGTTGCATCCCGCAACCCTGCGCTTGTATGCCCAAGCCACTCAGCAAAGGATCAAAATCATGCGCCCCTCTGGAAGACTGCTGGACGAAATGCGTCCCGTTTCGATTGAAACCGGCGTCACCAAACATGCCGAAGGGTCCTGTCTTATCAAGATGGGCGACACCCACGTTCTTTGCACGGCCTCGCTTGAAGAACGTGTGCCACCCTTCATCAAAGGGTCCGGTCTTGGATGGGTAACTGCGGAGTACGGAATGCTACCGCGATCGACCTCCACTCGCATGCGGCGAGAGGCCTCTGCGGGCAAACAAGGCGGGCGCACCGTTGAAATTCAGCGTCTCATTGGGCGCAGTCTACGCGCAGGCGTCGATCGCGTGGCCCTTGGGGAACGACAGATCACCGTGGACTGCGACGTGATCCAAGCGGATGGCGGCACCCGTTGTGCGTCCATCACCGGCGGGTGGGTCGCACTGCGTTTGGCGGTGAATGCGCTGATGAAATCCGGCGATGTGATCACCGATCCGCTGGTGGATCCGGTTGGGGCAGTCAGCTGCGGTATCTATGCGGGTCAACCTGTGCTGGACCTCGATTATCCCGAAGACAGCGAAGCTGGCGTTGACGGGAATTTCATAATGACGGCCAGTGGTCAATTGATCGAAGTGCAGATGAGCGCAGAAGGCGCAACATTTACCCGCGATCAGATGGACAAACTGATGGACCTGGCAGAGGCGGGCGTACAGCAACTGGCAGAGGCCCAAAAGGCCGCCACGCATGCGTAAATTCAAGGGCCGCGAGCTTTTGGTCGCGACGCACAACATAGGCAAGCTTCAGGAGATAGCGCATCTTTTGGATGATTTCGGTGTGTCGGTCGTGGGCGCTGCTGACAAAGGCCTTGTTGAACCTGACGAGACTGAGACAACCTTTGTCGGAAATGCCCGGATCAAAGCTCATGCCGCGGCCAAGGCGACCGGATTACCGGCTCTGTCAGATGACAGTGGTCTGGAAATCGACGCCTTGGATGGCGCGCCCGGTGTTTACACAGCCGACTGGGCGGAAACCGGCCAGGGCCGTGATTTCGAAATGGCGATGACCAAGGCCTATGAAAAGATCATTGCGACCGGAAAACCCGGCCCTTGGACAGCTCGATTTTGCTGTACATTGGTCTTGGCCTGGCCTGATGGGCATGATGAGGTCTTCCCGGGCACCGTCGAGGGGCAGATCACCTGGCCAATGCGAGGCTCGCAAGGGCACGGGTATGATCCTATCTTTGTACCGCAGGGCTACGATCTGACCTTTGGGGAAATGGATCGTTGGGAAAAGAATCGGATGAGCCATCGTGCAGACGCTTTTGGAAAACTCGTTAGGGGATGCTTCGGCTGAGGACTGGTGCAATGGCGGCTTCGGGATTTATATCCATTGGCCGTTCTGCGAGGCGAAGTGTCCGTATTGCGATTTCAACAGTCATGTCGCCCGCGAAATCGATCAATCCCGCTGGAAGAGAGCCTATTTGCGCGAAATTGAAGCTGCCGGGCGGGCGTTTCCAAACCGCATCTTGAACACTGTTTTCTTCGGAGGCGGGACGCCCAGCTTGATGGACCCGGACGTTGTGGCGTCTGTGCTCAGCTCAATAAAAGCCACTTGGCGAACAGTAAACGATTTGGAGGTCACTCTAGAAGCCAATCCTGGCTCGGTCGAGGCTGGACGGTTCGAGGCCTATGCGAATGCGGGTGTTTCTCGGGTCTCCATGGGTGTGCAGGCGCTGAACGATCCTGATTTGCAACGTCTAGGGCGCATTCATACCGTCGCGGAAGCGCGTCAAGCTTTTGATATTGCGAGAAAATACTTTGAACGAGTGAGCTTTGACCTCATCTATGCGCGGCAAGGTCAATCCTTGGCCGATTGGCAGGCTGAACTCTCTGAGGCGCTGACCATGGCTGTTGATCACCTCTCCCTCTACCAGCTCACCATCGAACCCGGCACGGTTTTTGCCCGTCGTCATGCAAATGGCAAACTGCGTGATTTGCCAGATGATGATCTTGCGGGCGATATGTACGACCTGACGCAAGAGGTCTGCGACGCTCGTGGTCTGTCCGCCTATGAAGTGTCTAACCACGCCAAACAAGGGTCTGAGTCCCGTCATAACCTGGTATATTGGCGGTATGGTGACTACATCGGCATCGGGCCTGGTGCGCATGGTCGGATCACCGAGCGTAGTGAGCGATTTGCCACGGAGGCGTTTTCAAATCCCGACAAGTGGCTCGAAATGGTTGAGGCCGGTACACCCTTGAAAATCAAGACCCTTTTGGATCGAACCACACAAGCTGACGAATACCTCATGATGTCTTTGCGTTTATCTGAGGGTCTCGATCCGGGCCGGTACACGGCACTGCGGGGTCAGCCATTGTCAAAAGCTACGCTCGAACATCTATCCAATATCGGTATGATAGAGACTTACCATCATCGGATTCGCACCACGCGCCAGGGTCGGATTGTGCTGAATGCAGTGATCCAAGAACTTCTGAGCGGTTGATGTGACATGAAAGCGATTTGGCTCGTCATTGGTCTGATCAGCGTTGGACTGGGGCTTCTTGGCGTTGTCTTGCCGCTTCTGCCAACTGTGCCATTCATGTTGCTGGCTGCGTTTTGTTTTGCGCGGTCATCAGATCAACTGCACGACTGGCTGCTGTCTCACCCTACTTTCGGTCTGCTGATCAAGGATTGGCAAAGAAATGGTGCTATTGGGCCAAGAGCCAAAAAACTGTCAACAGTCTCTATTGTTGCTGTTTTTTCGTTATCTTGGATCCTTGGCGTAGGTCCGGAAGTGATTGCCATTCAGGCCGTGGTGCTCAGCACAGTTTTGATCTTCATCTGGACACGCCCTAACGCATAGTGCTCAGCACCCTGCACAGCGTATCGAGGTCTTCCAAAGTCATGTAAGAAATGACAACTTTTCCGTTCTCCTGCCCTTCGGAGTGTTCGACAGAAACTTTCATGCCAAGATTGGCTGACAAATCCCGTTCCAACGCTTTTGTATCCGCATCTTTGTCAACCTTGACAGGCCTTGTTGATTTCGGTTTTTTCGAGACTGTTTCAGCAGAAAATGACTTCGCCATCTTCTCCACTTCGCGCACGGACAAACCCTTCTTGATGGCCAAGAGCGCCAAGCCCGAGGGATCCTCAGATGTGATCAGCGCACGCACATGCCCTGCAGAAAGTTTGCCATCTTTAACCAGGTCCTGAACGTCAGATGGCAACGTCAGAAGACGCACGGAGTTCGCTATGTGACTACGGCTTTTGCCAAGGGACTTTGAGAGTTCGTCTTGCGTGTGGCCAAACTTCTCCATCAACTGCCTGAAAGCCTGAGCCTCCTCCAGCGGGTTGAGATCAGCTCGTTGAATATTTTCAATGATTGCGACCTCAAGAATCTCGGTGTCAGAAAAGTCTCTGACGATTGCAGGGACTTCGTGAAGTTTTGATTTCTGAGACGCGCGCCATCTGCGTTCACCCGCAACAATCTCGTAAGTGTCGCCTTCTTTTCGACGAACGATCAAAGGCTGTATTACCC
This sequence comes from Pseudomonadota bacterium, assembly GCA_039817165.1. Lineage (GTDB taxonomy): Bacteria > Pseudomonadota > Alphaproteobacteria > Rhodobacterales > Rhodobacteraceae > Roseovarius. Next base: position 7,470 of record JBCBWJ010000073.1, read on the forward strand.
CTTTCTCTGCTATCGACGCAGCGAGGTCTTCCAAAGCGTCCTTGTCAAAGTGTCGGCGCGGCTGATCCGGATTTGGGACGATCTTCTCTATTGGGATCATTTGATCTGCTCGCACGGACGGTGTTTCGTCTTTGGGCATGTCGTCTTGCACGTCGGCCATCAAGGCTGACAAACCACGCCCGAGGCCGCGTTTTTTAGGTGAGGGTTTTGCCATGCGTGTCTCCCTTAGGCGGTCACGGTAGTGTTATTCACAATGAGCTCCTGAGCGAGCGCCCGATACGCCATGGAGCCTTTTGACGTTGCATCATACTGCAATACTGGCATCGCGAAAGATGGCGCTTCGCTCACACGGATGTTGCGTGGTATGCGCGTCTGAAAAACAAGATCGCCAAGGTTTTCGCGCGCGTCTTCTTCGACTTGAGTGGACAGGTTGTTGCGCACATCAAACATCGTTAATACGACCCCTTCAATTCGCAAACCAGGATTAGCGTTTTGCCGAACTTCTCGGATCGTCAGCATCAGTTGCGAAAGTCCTTCGAGCGCAAAGAACTCAGATTGGAGCGGCACCAAAACAGAGTCCGCCGCGACCATGGCATTTACCGTCAGAAGATTCAGCGATGGTGGACAATCTATGAGAATATAGTCGAACTGAAAAGAATCCATCGCCGCTTGGCGAAGGGCGGCATGCAACAGGTAACTGCGTTTTTCATTTGAAATCAGTTCCATATCTGCAGAGCTGAGATCAACCGTCGCTGGGATAATTTTCAATCGGTCATCGTCTGTTTCATAAATGACCTCAGACAGGTCTACATCATCGAGCAGAAGGTCGTACGTTGTGAGATCGCGCGCCTCTCGTTCAATACCAAGGCCTGTTGACGCGTTTCCCTGCGGATCAAGATCAACGACGAGAATACGACGGCCTGTTTCGGCCAACGCGGCACCTAGGTTTATCGTCGTGGTCGTTTTACCAACGCCGCCTTTTTGGTTGGCCACGGCAATGATTTTTGGGGGATTGGGCCGGACCAGATCAGACACGGGATACTCCTGAAATACGCAAGATTGCGGGGCCTTCCTCTGTTTTGCTTTTAACAACGTCATGAAAGAAGTGCCACGCGGTTTGTGCATCTTCCAGCTCTTTTGCCCAAGTTGAGCCCTTTAAAAACAAGGCCTGCCCGCGCTGGGCAAGGTGCTGATCGGCAAAGGCCAGAAGGGTTGAAAGGTCAGTGAGCGCGCGAGCAGAAAGAACATCGGCGTTCAGAGGGGGGCAATCTTCAATCCGTGCGTTGATGATTCTCACCTTCACGCCGATTTCGCGGGCCACTGTGCGCAAAAATGTGCATTTTCGGGTATCACTCTCTACCAATGATACCCGTTTTGGGGTGACTTTTTCTTTGGCGACGATCGCAATGACCATCCCGGGAAAACCGCCTCCAGAACCTAAATCTGCCCAATGATCCACTTCGCCACTAGCAAGCTTAAAAATTTGAGCCGAATCAACGATGTGGCGATGCCAAACATCCTTCAGGGTGGACCTTGCGACAAGA
>JBCBWJ010000074.1:0-8978 GCA_039817165.1 Pseudomonadota bacterium
TGGACGCGCTCGAGGATATCGGCCTGCCCGCGATCATCCGCCCGGCCTTTACGCTAGGCGGGACCGGCGGCGGGGTGGCCTATAACCGCGACGATTATGAGCATTTCTGCAAGTCCGGGTTGGATGCCTCGCCCGTCAGTCAGATCCTGATCGATCAAAGCCTGCTCGGTTGGAAAGAGTTCGAGATGGAAGTGGTGCGCGACAAGGCCGACAACGCCATCATCGTCTGTGCCATCGAAAACGTGGACCCGATGGGCGTGCACACAGGCGACAGCATCACCGTGGCGCCCGCGCTGACCCTGACCGACAAGGAATATCAGATCATGCGCAACGGCTCGATCGCCGTGTTGCGCGAAATCGGGGTGGAGACAGGCGGATCGAACGTCCAATGGGCGATCAACCCCGAAGACGGCCGGATGGTGGTGATTGAGATGAACCCCCGGGTGTCGCGGTCCTCGGCGCTGGCCAGCAAGGCCACGGGCTTTCCCATTGCCAAGATCGCGGCGAAACTGGCAGTGGGCTACACGCTCGATGAGCTGGACAATGACATCACCAAGGTGACGCCCGCGAGCTTTGAGCCGACGATTGACTATGTCGTGACCAAGATCCCGCGCTTTGCCTTTGAGAAGTTCCCCGGCTCCGAGCCGCATCTGACCACCGCGATGAAATCGGTGGGCGAGGCGATGTCGATCGGGCGGACGATCCATGAGAGCCTGCAAAAGGCGCTGGCCTCGATGGAGACGGGCCTCACCGGGTTCGATGAGGTCGATATTGAAGGCGCTCCGGACAAGGCCGCGGTGATCAAGGCCATTTCCGCCCAAACGCCCGACCGGTTGCGCACCATCGCGCAGGCCATGCGACATGGGCTGAGCGATGACGAGATATTCCTGGCCACCAAGTTTGACCCATGGTTCCTCGCCCGTATCCGCGAGATCGTCGACGCCGAGGCGCGTGTGAGGCTGGAAGGCTTGCCGACAGATGAACACGCCCTGCGCGGGCTCAAGATGCTGGGCTTTACGGATGCGCGTCTGGCCAAGCTCACGGGCCGCGACGAGGCGCAGGTGCGCCGTGCGAGGATGGCCCTGGGGGTGCGGGCCGTGTTCAAACGGATCGACACCTGTGCCGCGGAGTTTGAGGCGCAGACGCCTTACATGTACTCCACCTACGAGGTCCCGATGATGGGCGAGGTGGAGTGCGAGGCGCGCCCCTCTGACCGCAAAAAGGTGGTCATTCTGGGCGGCGGCCCCAACCGCATCGGCCAGGGGATCGAGTTCGATTATTGCTGCTGTCATGCGTGCTTTGCGCTGACGGATGCGGGCTATGAGACGATCATGGTCAACTGCAACCCGGAGACCGTGTCGACCGATTATGACACCTCGGACCGGCTCTATTTTGAGCCGCTGACCTTTGAACACGTGATGGAAATCCTCTCCAAAGAACAAGAGAACGGCACGCTGCACGGGGTGATCGTACAATTTGGCGGTCAGACGCCGTTGAAGCTCGCCAATGCGCTCAACGAAGAGGGGATCCCCATTCTGGGCACGACACCCGATGCGATTGACCTGGCCGAAGACCGGGAGCGGTTTCAGGCGCTGGTCAACGAATTGGGCCTCAAGCAGCCCCATAACGGCATCGCCTCGACCAACGCACAGGCGCTGGCGATCGCTGAAGAGATCGGCTTCCCGCTGGTCATTCGCCCCTCTTACGTGCTGGGCGGGCGGGCGATGGAGATCGTCCGCGATATGGCGCAGCTGGAGCGCTACATCGCCGAGGCGGTGGTTGTGTCCGGCGACAGCCCGGTGCTGCTGGACGGTTATCTTGCGGGCGCCATTGAATGCGATGTGGACGCGCTGAGCGACGGCGAAGACGTGCATGTCACAGGGATCCTGCAACATATCGAAGAGGCGGGCGTGCACTCGGGCGACAGCGCCTGTTGCCTGCCGCCGCACACCCTGCCCGCAGAGATCATCGCCGAGATCGAGCGCCAGACCGAGGCGCTGGCGCAGGCGCTCAACGTGCGGGGCCTGATGAACGTGCAATTCGCGGTGCAGGGCAGTGACATTTTCCTCATTGAGGTGAACCCCCGCGCCTCGCGCACGGTGCCGTTTGTGGCCAAGGCCACCGACAGCGCGATTGCCTCTATTGCGGCACGATTGATGGCGGGTGAGCCGCTGTCGAGTTTCCCGCATCGCGGCCCCTACCCCGCAGATGCCAAACCCGGCACGCTGCCCATGGCCGATCAGATGACGCTCGCCGATCCGGCCATGCCGTGGTTTTCCGTCAAAGAGGCGGTCATGCCCTTCGCCCGGTTCCCCGGCGTTGATACCATTCTGGGGCCTGAGATGCGCTCCACCGGGGAGGTGATGGGCTGGGATGTGTCTTTCCCGCGCGCGTTCCTCAAGGCGCAGCTCGGCGCGGGCACGCAATTGCCCGATGGCGGCAAGGTGTTCTTTTCGATCAAGGACGATGATAAGTCACCCGACCTCGTGGAGACCGCGCAAATCCTGGTTGATCTGGGCTTTTTCATCGTCGCCACACGGGGCACGGCGGCGTTCCTGGAAGGGCACGGGATTGCCTGCGAGGTGGTCAACAAGGTCTATGAAGGCCGGCCCGACGTGGTGGATATGCTCAAGGACGGGCAGATCACGCTTGTGATGAACACAACCGAGGGGGCGCAGGCGGTCGAAGACAGCCGCGAAATCCGGTCTTTCGCGCTCTATGACAAGATCCCCTATTACACCACAGCCGCCGCCGCCCACGCCGCCGCGCTTGCCATGAAGGATCGCCAAGAAGGGTCGTTCAGTGTGATGCCCCTGCAAGGCACGAACGGGCACGCGGCCTAGCGCGCTAGGTGACTGATAAACCAGAATTTTCCTGAGTTATCCACAGCCATGATTTGCGGTGCAATCAGATATGCAAAATTCGCATAGATTTTTGCGTTGATTTTGATTGTCAGATCGAACAGCGGGCATATATGCGGGTCATGAAAGACACGCGATCCCTTGGACCAAACAGGAGGCGACCATGAACCGCGACGAACTGAACCGCGAACTTCGTATGCACAGCGCTTCTTGGCAGGCCGTGCTCATTGTCTACGGCGTGCTGATCGGAACCTTTGTTCTGTCGGCCATGGCGATGACAGCCTGAACCGCACGCCGAACGGCCTGCTTGCGTAGAACACGCTTTTCACAACCGGACGCGGCCAAGACACGGGCCGCAACGACCCTCAAAATCTGACACGCCGGGCGATTGCGACATCGTTCGGCGTTTGCGTTGAAACCCACAAGAGCCCACGAGAGCAAAAGACCGAGCAAGGGCTAAGAAGGATCAAGCCGATGAAACGGGACGACCTGATCAAGGAAATGCGCGTACAGGCCGGAACATGGCAGGCCCTGTTGCTTGTCTATCTTGTGATCGTGGGCACGATGGTGCTGTCTGCGATGGCGATCGTCTGACGGGTGCGGGCGCGCGGGGTGCTTTGCATGCCGTGCGCTTGGCCTTGCCAGAGCCTGTGCGAGAGGGTACCTGCTTGGGCCGCAACCCCGGAGATCCACCATGGGCATCAACAACGAACGCGACATCGAGGCGAACCTGCAAATCGGTCCAACAGATCAGGGCATGGTGCGGCTTTACGTGGAAGCGGGCAAAACCGAGATCCCGATGGATTTCGACCCCGACGAGGCCCGCGAAATTGCCGAAGAGATTCTGGCCGCGATCAAACTGGCCGAGGCACGCAGAGCTTAGCAGGGCTTTTGCGACAGGCTGATCGCCCGCTGTCCAGGGCGTTCAGCCTCAAGTTTTCATGAAATATCAAATTGTAGGCAGTCGAGTGATTGCAGGGCACGCCAAGACAGCGTTGCCTTGAATGGTCCTCTGTTTGCCGAAATGCGGGTGTTTCAGCCAAGCGACGACGGAACACGTGAGAGGCATCTCATCCTCCGCTCCATCCTCTGGATTGGTTTGATCGTTGTCCAAATAGGCAAGGTCAGCGGGTTTTTCCCGCACTGTTTCCACAACTATGCGATCCGACGGCAAACCGGGCCAAAAACACGCTCATGCCCAGTTTTTCGTTGGATGACGCTGCGTCATCGGTCATCCTGATCGGTGACTTTGCCGTGGGGGACAAAGTGGACAGCACAAAGACACTTGATGACTACCGATTTGAGGTGGAGCGTGGCCTTGACCTCAGCGGGGCGCTTGACGCGGATCTGGGCGCGGCCAACGGGGTGATCACGGGCGTCAACATCGTCAACGATCTGGCGATCACGGCGCAAAACAGTCTCGACACCTTCTCCGATCAACTCGACAAAACCGAGCTCGCTCTCAATCTGGCGAGCTTTCTTCCCATCATCGGCTCGACGCTGAGCCGGGCCAAGTTCGTGGTGGATCAGACCAACAATATTGTCGGAAAGGTCGACGACTCGCTGGAGCCGCTGAGCACTGCAACCCAAACAATTGGGGCAGTGTTTGGCCCGCTGGGCGTGCTGGGGGCCTCAGCAGACCTGTCCTTGACCGGTTACATTCAGGTTCAAAGCGTGCGGTCCACAGCGCTGGATCGGCTTTATGAAACCGATCAGGTGACAGGAGAAGAGCCGCTGAGCGCAACAGGCTTGCAGGCCTTTGAAGAAACCAAGGCGGCCAATGACAACACGGAGGCCGTACTGGACGCGGTCGGCTCTGTCACCGATGCGATCGATGGCATTTCGCCCGAGGCCTGGGCCGCATTGGCCGACAATCTGGTGGGTCTCAACACTGAGATCGAAGCCGCGCAATCGGTTCTGGGCGTGCTGGACCCGGCGCTGGACGCGCTGTCTGATGCGGTGGCACCAATCAGTTGGGCGCTGGATGCGTCAGAAGAGGTGCAGAACAGTGTCGTGCAGCCGGTGATAGACGCGGTGCTGGACGCCACGGGTCTAAGTGATGTGATCGAAACGGCAGTCGAACAACTGACCAATGTTGGCGATTACGTCGACGCGCTGGACACCTTGACGCAAGAGGCCCTGCAGGATCTGCGCGAGATCGGCGTCGAAGAGTTCGCCTTCAGTTTTGACAATTACTTCCGCCAGTTCTTTGAGGCGTTTGACCCGCTGGATGACGTGACCGAGCAGGGTGTCATCATAAACGAAAACCCTGACGGGTCGATATTTGCCTTGGGCACGCCGGGTGACGACACGATTGAGGGCACCGCGTTCGACGACAGTTTCGTCACCGCAGGCGGCGATGACAGTGTTTCAGGCGGTGAGGGCTTTGACACCGCAATCTTTCTGGAAAGCATCGAAGACTACCGGGTGGAGGCGGATGAAGGCGGCACAGTGACAGTCTCCGCACGGGATGCGGACATCCTGGCGGAAGGTCGCGACACGCTGTCAGATGTCGAACAGTTCTTTTTCAACACGGACGGGTTGGGCGCCGTGTCCGTGGATGACATTCGCGAATTTGTCTACCTTGAGGGGACCGAACGGACGGCGGAGGGCACCCAAGAGGCCGATTGGCTATTCGGCAATGACCGGGACAACGAAATCTTTGGGCGCGGCGGCGCGGATCGGCTTTTTGGCGATGGGGGCGATGACACGATTGATGGCGGGGCGGGCCTTGATACCGTGTTCGGGGGCGACGGTGACGACCTGATCCGCCTTGATCTGCGCGGCACGAGCGCAGAGGCCGATGCCGTCTTTGGCGGTGACGGGCTTGACCGGGTAGAGATCGTTGCCAATGAGGGGATCACCGTCGACCTGGCCACCGGCGCCGCGGATTTCGGCGCGGCGGGCCAGTCCGTTCTGAGCAGTGTCGAAGGGCTGGTGGCCACGGAATTCGATGACCTGATTGCACTCGGCGACGGTGCGCAAGAAATCTCTACCGGTGGCGGCGATGACACGGTTGTGGGCGTTGGCGCGGGCGACGATGTGCTGACGCGGGATGTGAACGGCGATCAGGTTGGCGGGCAGACGACCATCTCCTTTCTGGGCGGCGATTATCACGGTGTCCGGCTCGTCAGTATGAGGATGGCGACGGGCTCTTTGCGGAGCATATCGAGAACCAGCAAGGCGGCAGCACCCTGGATTTCAACAATGCCGAGGCAGGTCGGCTGGAAGGGTTCGGCCTGATTGAAGGCACTTCTTTTTCGGATGTATTTTACGCGCCGGGCGCCACCTCGGGCGATGGTGATGCGGTCGATCCCTACACGGTCGAAATCAACGGTGAGATCACCACCCTGACCGGGGCGGCCGTGCAGGCCGGTGACGGGGCGGATGTGTTCTTTGCGTCCCGCGCGGACAGCTATTTTGACGGTGGCGACGGGTATGACCTCGTCAATTTTCACTTTGATGCGCAAAACATTGACGGTGGCGACAGTTCCCTGCGCGGGCTGCGGCTTGATATGACGGACACCAGCGGTCCGGGCGGCACGATCGCGGCCACCGCGGTGCAGGGCGATTTCACCTTCATTCTCGAAAACATCGAAGGCGTGGTTGGCACACGGACGGATGATTTGATCATCGGGGATGACGGCGACAATGCGCTTTTTGGCGTGACGGGTCAGGACACGCTGATCGGGGGCGGGGGCGATGATGTCTTTGACACCGACGGTCTTGTGCGCGGCGATCTGCAGGGGGGCACCGGCAATGATGTGTTCTTCCTGGGGTATTCGACCGGAGGGCGCGTCGCGGGTGTCGATATCGACACGACGGTTGACGGCGGCGCGGGTGTGGACACGGCAGATCTTGCGCGTTCCGAGGTGTATCGTCTCGATACGTTCTGTGAGACGGGCGCTGAGCGTTTCAACGGGCTGGAACTTGCGGGGGGCTGGACGCTGGATCTCGAGGATGGTTTGGCCACAGCTGACTTCGAAGACTCCAACCGGAGCATTGTGACATCTAGGGCCGTCCTGAGCGACATCGAGAATGTCTTTGGGGCCGCCTTCGAGGACACGATCAGCGGTTCAGACGAGGACAATGCTATCTCGGGCCGCGAGGGCGATGACATCCTCGAGGGGCGCGGCGGCAATGACGCGCTTGACGGTGGCACCGGGTCAGACATGGTGGATGGTGGCGCAGGCGATGATTTCATCACCGGCGGGGCGGGAGAGGCAACACCGGTTGCGGTAGAATATGCCTCGGATTTCAGTCGCGGCGACCAATTTGGTGAAACCTCCTCGTTTGGGTCAATTGACGGCTGGGACAGCACTGTCGCGCTGTTCAATTTCGATGTCTACGGCACGGGCGCAGAAGGCCTGTCAGAAGAATTGGGCCCGGCCATTGAGCTTGATACAAGTGATCGCACGATGTCCTTTGGCCGGGGGCCCGATGGCATCACGCAGGATTTTGACCTGGTCGAGGGCGAGACCTACCGCATCAGTTTCACCCTGATCAACAACCCCGGCACGGACGCAAATGGCGATCCTTTCGCCTTTGACGATGCGGGCCAAGGCGCGCAGCTCTATGTCGATGATACGCTGATCACGGACTTGGAGGTCTGGGGCCCGGAGCCGGGCAGCAGCACCGGGGAATTTGTCACGGCAGCGGGTCAGGATGTGGCCGCCACTTATGCCTACGAGTTCACGGCCACGGGTGAAGAGGACGTCATCATCGCGCTGACCGAGGTTTGGCGGCTGACCGATGAGAACGGCAACAACGTGTATCAGGACAGTGATGGCGTCGGCCCTCTGGTGACTGACATTCAACTGGAAGCGTTGGGGCAAGTGGACACGATGACCGGCGGCGAAGGCGATGATATCTTCGCCCTCAGTGATGGCGGCGGGGCGGATATCATCACGGATTTCACGGTTGGCGAGGACCGCCTGTCGCTCGTCGAATTCAACGCGGGCTTTGAAGATCTTGAGATCACGGCGGCCCCAGATGAGTCCGGCACAGAGATCCGCGTCGAGGACCAACTGGTAGGCCGCTTGTACGGCGTGGCTCCGGCCAGCCTGTCACGCGCAGATTTCCTGTTCGTCAAACCGGGGGCTGAGATCAGTGAACTGGGCAGTGCCGAAGGCGAGGTGCTGGGCGCGCAGGCGGGCGATGGATACACCACCGGCCTGACCTGGACCGTGGAGGCCCTTGGCGGGGATGACACGGTTCTGGGCGGCGATCAGCCGGACGGTCTGAACCTGGGCGACGGCGACGACAGCGCGGGCGGCGGGGATGGCGACGATAGCCTGCGCGGTGGCGAAGGCGACGATACGATGACGGGTGGTGCTGGGCGCGATGCGTTCCTCTTTGGTGCCGAAGAGCCGGGTCAGGACGAGATCCTCGATTTCACGGATGGTGAGGACCTTATTGTGATCGACGGGCTTACCTTTGGTGACGGACCTGAAGACACCGACCCGGAGGCATTCCTTGCGGAGCACGCCATTTTTGACGGCGCAGACCTTGTGATTGATCTGGGGGTGGAACAGTCCGTGCGTCTGGTTGGCCTCTCCGATCCGGACGACCCGGAACGCGAGGTTACCGACTTTGCCTCTGCTTTGGGCAACCCGCCTGCGGGGGATGACACGCTCAACGGCGCCGACGATGACGGCCTTGATGAAGACGGCACAGAAGGCGCGGACCTGCTGGAAGGCACCACCGGCGACGACAGCCTCGAAGGGTTTGAGGGCAATGACACGATCACCGGCGGTCCGGGAGAGGACACGCTGATCGGAGGCGCGAACGCCGACAGCATCACCGGCGGTGCCGACGATGACGTGATCCGCGGCAATCACGGCAAGGATGCGCTTTTTGGCGGGGATGGGGATGACAACATTCGCGACTGGTCCGGCTGGAGTCTCTTGGATGGCGGCGCTGGCGATGACGTCCTGCAGGCAGGCGCGGGCCGTGACACGCTGATCGGAGGCACGGGCGACGACACGATGACCGGTGGCTCCAAGGCAGACAAGTTCGTCTTTGGTGAAGGCGATGGCGAGGATCAGATCACGGATTTCTCGCCCGACGAAGACAAGCTGATCTTTGAAGGTGTCACCTTTGGTGAGGAAGAGGGCG
>JBCBWJ010000075.1:0-8968 GCA_039817165.1 Pseudomonadota bacterium
ACCCAGACCGGCACTTCGTCCTGCAAGGGCTTGGGGCAAGAGGTTGACGTTGGGAACCGCCAAAACTCCCCATCATGCGCATAATCTCCCTGCCACAGCGCACGCACGGCGGGCAGCATTTCCTGCATGTGTTGCCAGGCATCGGACTGTTTCAGACCCGGATGCATGCGATCAAACTCGCGCTGATAGGCCCCCGACCCGATGCCAAACTCCAACCGCCCGTCGCTGATCAGGTCAAGAAACGCCGCCTCCCCCGCCAGGTTGATAGGATGCCAATAGGCGGCGGTGGCCACGGCCGTGCCCAGCCGGATGGTATCAGTATGTTCCGCCCACCAGGTCAGGATCTGAAACGGGTTGGGCGCGATGGTCATCTCCAGCGCATGGTGTTCGGCGGCCCAGACAATGCCGAACCCACCGTCTTCGGCCATTTGCACCATCTCCAGCGTATGGTCGCGGACGGCGCGCATATCCTCGCCGTCATTCATCCGCTCAAGGTTCACTGCCAGTTGAAACTTCATCTCTGCCTCCTCAGCGCATCACGAACGGGTTGGCCATCGGCTCATCGGACATGTTCATCCAGACGGTCTTGGGGCGCGTGTAGTCATACATCGCCTGAAACCCGCTTTCGCGCCCATAGCCGGACCCTTTGATCCCGCCAAATTCCGCAATGGGGGATACGACGCGATAGGTGTTGACCCAGACAATCCCGGCGCGCACCGCGCTCGACATGCGCAGCGACCGCGCGCTGTCACGGGTGAAGATCCCGGCGGCCAATCCATGTTCGGTGTCGTTGGCAAGGGCGAGGGCGTCCTCTTCGGTCTTGAACCGCTGCACACACAGGACAGGCCCGAAAAGCTCGGTGTCCACAATCCGCAAATCCTGCCGCGGGCAGGCCAGAATGGTCGGCTCAAAGAAAAGCCCCTCCATCCCCTCAGGCCGCTTGCCGCCGGTCAGGATCTCTGCTCCCTCATCTTGGGCAAAGGCCAGTTCGCGTTCGATGGTGTCGCGCTGACCGGTGGTGCACAGCGGCCCCATCTGCGTGTCATCCAAAAGCGGATCACCGATCCTGATCTCGCGCGCCTGCGCCACCATCCGGTCCAGAAATTCATCGGCAATGTCGTCGTGCAGATAAAGCCTCGACCCGGCCACGCAGCTTTGCCCGGTGGCCCCGAAAATGCCGGCAATCGAGGCGTTCACCGCGCTTTCGATATTTGCGTCCTCAAACACGATGAAGGGCGATTTGCCGCCCAGCTCCAGGCTCACCTCGGCAAAATTGTTCTTGGAGTTTTCCAGCACATGCCGCGCCGCCCCCGGTCCCCCGGTAAAGGATATCCGCGCCACCAGCTTGTGCCCCGTCAGCGCCCGTCCACAAGGATCGCCATGCCCCGTCACGATGTTCACCACACCGGGCGGAAATCCTGCCGCTTCGATCAGTTTGCCAAATTCCAGCATCGCGGCAGAGGCATGTTCGGACGCCTTCAAAACCACCGTGTTGCCCGCCGCGAGCGCGGGACCGATTTTCACCGCCACCAGGAAAAGCTGCGAATTCCACGGCACAACGGCGGCCACCACGCCCAAGGGCTCGCGATTGGTAAAGACAAACAGGTCCGGCTTGTCGATGGGCAATGTCTCCCCGCTGATCTTGTCGGCACAGCCCGCGTAGAACTGGAAAAACTCGGCAATGTACTTGGCCTGCCAGCGGGTTTCCTTGAGCATCTTGCCGGTGTCGATGGTCTCCGTCCGGCCCAGATCCTCCGAGCGATCCGCCAGCAGCTCGGCCAACCGCCTGAGATGCTTGCCTCGCTCCGATGGCGTCATCCTGGACCATGGCCCATTCAGAAACGCCTCATGCGCGGAGCGCACGGCCCGGTCGGCATCGGCCTCCGTCGCCTCTGGCACACGCGACCACACCTCACCGGTGGAGGGGTTCACGCTTTCAAACAGCTGCCCGTCTGACGCGTCCACCCATTCGCCATTGATCAGCATCTGGTAGGTCTGGACATCGGCCATCTGTTCACTCTCCCCTTGGCATCTTCACTCCCATCTTTGTGGGAACGCGCCGACCTGTATGCGCTTTTTCGCCATTCTTTGGCGAAAAAATGTGCGCAAGCGTGGATGCACAAGAGGATTTCGTTTCTGCCGCGCGTCGTTCGTGCGAACGCCAAGCCAGATCAGTTATTGCGAAAAATCGCCATCATGATCGGGCAAAGGGCGAAAAATCGAAAGTGGCATCGCCATTCTGACCGCTTACTGAAAGCAATTAAAAACACCAGGGAGTGACACATGACAAACCACACTGACCAACAGGTGCTCAACCGCATCATCGCCGCAGGGCGCACACGCGCGATCACACGCCGCAGCTTCGTGGCCCATGCCACCGTGGCAGGCCTCACCGTACCTGCCGCGACGGCGCTTTGGACCAACAAGGTCGCCGCCTCAACACCAAGCCAAGGCGGCAAATTCCGCGTGGCCGTGCAGGATGCCAACACATCCGACACCCATGATCCCGGCCAGTACCTGTCGGTCTTCATGATCCAGCTGGCCCATTGCTCGCGCAGCTACCTGTGCGCAATCGAACCCGACGGATCCCTCGGCCCGGACATGGCCGACAGCTGGTCCGCGTCACCCGATGCCAAGGTCTGGACGTTTGAGCTCAACCAGAACGCCTCCTTCCACGACGGCCGCAAATTTACCTCCAAAGACGCGCTCGCGTCGATCCGCCACCACCTGGGCGAAGACAGCACCTCTGCCGCCGCCTCTCTTCTCGCCAACGTCACCGATGTGCGCGCAGACGGGGATTTCACCCTTGTGATCGAGCTGGATCAGGGCCTGGCTGACCTGCCCTACATCCTGACCGACTACCACATCGCGATCGTTCCCGCCGATGGCGATGGAAATGCCGATTGGGAAGGGGGCATTGGCGCGGGGCCGTACGCGATCACCAATTTCACCCCCGGCGTGGGCGCGGAACTTGTCAAACATGACGGTTGGCACGGCGAAGGCGCATGGTTTGATGCGGTCGATCTTATTGCGATCAACGACCCCAACGCCCGTCAAAGCGCGATCATCGCCGGTGATGTCGATGCGAACACATCGATTGAATACCGCACCTTCCAGCGCTTGTCGCAGAACCCCAACATCGAGGTGCTGAACCTGCCATCAGGCTCCGCGATCACCTGCCCGATGCACGTGGACAAAGCGCCATTCACGGACAACAACGTGCGCATGGCGATGAAGCTGTCGATGAACCGGGACGAACTCAACGAAAAGATCTTCTTCAACGCCGGCACAGTGGGCAACGATTTCCACATCTCGCCCAACATGCCCTACTACCCTGAAGGCATCGAACAGCGCACCTATGACCCCGACAAGGCGAAGTGGCACCTCAAGCAGGCCGGCCTCGACAGTCTCGACATGAACATGTCTGCCTCGGACTCGGTGCAACCCGGCGCGGTCGATTTCGTGACGCTCTATTCCGAACAGGCCAAGGCGGCCGGGATCAACATCACGCCCGTGCGCGAATCCGGTGATGGGTACTGGGCGGATGTCTGGCTGAAGAAACCGTTCATGTTCTCGTCCTGGGGCGGTCGTCCCACGCCCGATGTGATCTTCTCGCTGGCCTATCAGACGGGGGCCGCGTGGTCCGAGGCGTTCTGGTCAAACGAGCGCTTCGATGAGCTGCTGCTTCAGGCCAAGGCCGAGCTGAACGACGAGCTGCGCGCGGATATGTACCGCGAAATGTGCATGATCGCCCGCGACGATGGCGGCTCGATTGTCCCGCATTTCACCAACTACGTGTATGCGCATCTCGACACCATCGGACGGCCCGAAATGGTCGGCAACACGTGGGAACTGGATGGCGCCCGCGCCTATCAGCGTTGGTGGTTCAAAAGCTGATCCACTGACCCTATGATCCTTCGCGCGGGCGGTGTGGCATGCATCGCCCGCGCGTTCCGTTTGACCCATTGAAAGACCGCCTGATGCCAAAGGCCCCCGATGGCACCGCATTCGACACCTTCGGCACCCAAGGCGCGCCGCCTGTGGTCTTGATCCACGGGCTGGGGTTGAACCGCGAGTGCTGGCAATGGACCATCCCCGCACTGGCGGATGACTTTCATGTTCTCAGCTACGATCTCTACGGCCATGGCGCGTCCGTTGATCCGCCAAGCCCGCCCAGCCTGCAACTTTTCTCACGGCAACTTCAGCAGCTTCTTGACCATTGCCAGATGGGCGCGCCTTGCGTGGTCGGGTTCTCCCTCGGCGGCATGATCGCCCGGCGCTTTGCCCAGGATTGCCCTGATCGGGCCCGCGCCCTGGCCATCCTGCATTCCCCTCATCAACGCACCCCTGAGGCGCAGGCAGCCATCCTCGCCCGCGTGGACCAAGCCCGCGAGATCGGACCAGAGGCCACGGTCGAGGCCGCCCTCAAGCGCTGGTTCACCGACGATTTCCGCGCCTTGCGTCCCGACATCATGGACACAGTTCGCGGCTGGGTCTTGGCCAACCGCCTCGAAGTCTACCACCGCATCTACCGCGTTCTGGCCGAGGGGGTGGATGAAATCATCCGCCCCACCCCGCCGCTCACCTGCCCCGCGCTGGTGATCACCGGGGATGAGGATTTCGGCAACGGACCCGAGATGACCCACGCCATCGCCCAGGAGATACCGGGCGCCGAGACGCTGATCCTCAAGGGCTTGCGCCACATGGCCCTGACCGAAGATCCCGACGCCATAAACCACCCGCTGCGCAGCTTTCTGACCGCGCAGACCACCGCCTGACAGGAGAGACCAAAATGCTGCCTGAACTGAGAAAAGTCATCACCTTTGACGAAGACGTGCATTCCGAAGGTGGGCGCGCGGCCGACCCGGTGCTGCGCATGATCGGGGTCGCGGCGGTGGTCAAAAACCCCTGGGCCGGGCGCGGCTTTGTCGAGGACCTCGCCCCCGACATTCAGCGCATGGCGCCCGTTCTGGGCAAACTGCTGACCGACCGGCTGATCGACCTCGCGGGCTCCGGTGATGCGATCGAGGCCTATGGCAAGGCCTGCATCTCGGGCACCGACTGCGAGATCGAACATGCCTCCGCCCTCATCCATACGCTGCAATACGGAAATTTCTACCGAGAGGCCGTCGGCGCCAAAAGCTATCTTGGCTTCACCAACACGCGCGGCCCCGCCAACACGCAAATTCAGATCCCCCTGATGGACAAGCACGACACCGGTCGGCGCTCCCACTACCTCACCGTTCAGTTCTCAATTTACGACGCCCCCGCCCATGATGAACTTGTGGTCGCCCTCGGCGCGGCCACTGGCGGCAGACCACATCACCGCATCGGCGACAGATACTCTGACCTCGCCGCCTTGGGCCGCGATGTGGACAATCCCGCCGATGTGGGGGATGCGGGCTGACGGCCTGCGGAACACCATGACCGATCCCACCGCCCCCGCCCGCTTGGGCTTTGACACCGCGCGGCTGTCTCGCATCTCTGCCTGGATGCAAGGCCACGTGGATGACGGCCGCCTCGCCGGGCTGGCCGTTCAGATCACCCGCCGGGGCGAGACCGTGTTTTCCGACCGGGCGGGCCTGCAAGACGTGGACCAAAACATCACCGTCCGTCCCGATGCCCTGTGGCGCATCTATTCCATGACCAAACCGGTCACGTCGCTGGCCGCCATGATGCTCTACGAGGAAGGCGCGTTTCAGCTTGATCAACCGGTGGCCGATGTCCTGCCCGCGTTTGAACACCTGCGCGTTTGGAAGGGCAGCGGCCACGCGCTGGAGGACACGATCCCCCTTGCGCGCCCCATCACCATCCACGACCTGCTGACCCATCAATCCGGACTTGTCTACGGCGACCCGAACGGCACCCCGCTGGAACGCGCGCTCTCGGGGGCCGGTCTGGATTTCGACCAGGACATCCCCACCATGGCCGACGCCGTGGCGCGCCTTACAGAGGTCCCACTTGCCTTCCAACCCGGCGCGCGCTGGTTCTACGGCCTGTCCACCGATGTGCTCGGGCATCTGGTCGAAGTGATCTCCGGCACCACCCTCGGCGCGTTTTTTGAAGAGCGGATTTTCGCACCTCTCAGCATGAATGACACGGGCTTTGACGTAGAAGCGGATCAGGCGCACCGTCTGGCGGTCCTTTATGAGCAATCCGGCACCGGTTTCGCCCCGATGGCGGATCAAGGCACTCACGTTGCGCCCAAAACCCTGCAAAGCGGTGGGGCCGGTTTGGTCTCAACCATGGCAGATTATCAGCGCTTCGCCGACATGCTCCTGCGCCGCGGTGCCTATGAGGGCGGGCATCTTCTGGGGCGCAAAACCTTCGATCTGATGGTGATGAACCACATGGGCGGCGACCTGGCCAGCCGCGGTCAGACACATTTTTCAGAGACCACGATGGAAGGCATCGGGTTCGGCCTTGGCATGTCCGTGATGCTCGACCCCGCCCGCGCCAAGATCATCGGCTCACCCGGCGAATTCGCCTGGGGCGGATGGGCGTCCACCGCGTTCTGGGTTGATCCCGTAGAAGAGATGACCGTGATCCTGATGACGCAACTTGCGCCGTCCTCGGCCTACACACTGCGCCGCCAACTTCGCGTGCTCAGCTATCAGGCCCTGATCGGTTGAGATCGATCTCAAGGAATTTGAAAAATGGTCGGAGTGAGAGGATTCGAACCTCCGGCCCCTGCCTCCCGAAGACAGTGCTCTACCAGGCTGAGCTACACTCCGACACCGAAAGCGGCATACGCGCCGGGGCGAATTTTGACAAGCTTTGAATTGTCTGCCCCTCAGGCCCCCAAACGGCCCAGAAAGTCCTTATATTCCCCCGCCGTCACCCGATACGTCACCTTCTCGTACAAAGGCGCTTTGAGGCGGGTGTAAAAGGCCTGCGATTGCGGATTGTCCATGTCCGTCTGCCAGTCAAAGCGGCAACACCCTTCTGCATCCGCGATGCGCACAAGACCCGCCATCAAGGCCCGGCCCACGCCCTTGCCCCGCGCCCCTTCGCTCACAAAGAGCTCTTTCATGTAAAGCGCGATATCCGTGCCCGAAGGGAAGGTCAGAACCCAGGTGGCAAAGCCCAAAGGCACCTGACCCGCAAAGGCCATGAGACAGGACAAATGCCGCTGCGCGTCCAGAATGCCGACAATCCGGGCCTCTTGGGCGGGCGTGGCCTCTCGCACGCGGTAATAGGCCAGACATTCACGGTAAAGCGTCAAAAACGGGTCGGCATCCGCCGTCCGATAAGCCCGCGTCTCAATCACAGGCTGGCATCCAACGCGGCCAGGATCGTGTCGCCCATCTGAGCCGTCGAAAGCGGGGTCATGCCCTCTTCTCCGGTCAGGTCCGCCGTGCGTGCGCCATCCGCCAGAACGGTCTCCACGGCCTGTTCAAGCCGCGTCGCCTCCGCGCCCTGATCAAAGGAATAACGCAGCGCCATCGCGAAACTCAGCACACAGGCGATGGGGTTCGCCTTGCCCTGCCCGGCAATATCGGGCGCCGAGCCATGCACCGGCTCATAAAGCGCCTTGGGCCGGCCGTTGGCCATCGGCGCACCAAGGCTCGCAGACGGCAACATGCCCAACGACCCGGTCAGCATCGCCGCCGTGTCCGACAGGATATCGCCAAACAGGTTGTCGGTCAGAATGACGTCAAACTGCTTGGGCCAACGGCAGAGCTGCATCGCGCCCGCATCCGCGTACATATGGGAAAGCGCCACATCCGCGTAATCCTCGGCGTGCACTTTGGTCACCACCTCGCGCCACAGAATGCCCGATTCCATCACATTGGCCTTTTCCATCGAACAGACCTTGTTGCCCCGCCGCCGCGCCAGCTCAAAGGCCGATCGCGCCACCCGGTCGATCTCGCTCTCGGTGTAGCGCTGCGTGTTGATGCCCACACGCTCGTTGCCTTCCTCGAAAATCCCACGCGGTTCGCCGAAATAGACACCGCTGGTCAGCTCGCGCACGATCATGATGTCGAGGCCGGAAATGACCTCCTGTTTCAGCGACGAGAAATCCGACAGCGCGTCAAAACACTGCGCCGGGCGCAGGTTGGCAAAAAGGTCCATCTCCTTGCGCAGACGCAGCAGACCGCGCTCCGGTTTGACGGAAAAATCAAGCACGTCGTATTTCGGCCCGCCCACAGCACCCAACAGCACCGCATCCACCTCTTGGGCGCGCGCCATCGTGTCATCATGAAGCGGCGTGCCATGGACGTCATAGGCCGCCCCGCCCACCAGATCCTCACTCACCTCGAACGTAAGGTCCCGCTTGGCCCCGAACCAGTCGATGATCTTGCGCACCTCCGCCATCACTTCGGGGCCGATGCCGTCGCCCGGCAGAATAAGAAGCGAAGGGGTGGTCATGAGCGCAATCCTTTGTGCTGGCACAGTCGCCCTTCGCCTAGCCAAAAGCCGGATGAGCGTCAAGAAAGCGCCGGACACAAGATGCCGATCAATCGAGCGTGACATCAACCCAGATCAGGCGGTGGCGGCTGGCCTCGGCCACCAGATCGGCCTCGGGCCCGTCCAGCGGCCAATGCACGCCCGCGCCCGCGACGCCCATCTCCGCCGAGGGCAGGATATAGCTCACCCGCAGGTTGCCCGGCACGGGCCAACTGACCGTATCAAGCGTGGGATCGCCCGCATGACCGGGCGTGTTGGGCGCGCCGGGGTCACGGGGGGGGCCACGGGGGCGCGGGTCTTGCAGGCGCGGGTCACCCAACAGATTCAGGATAGCGGCCTTGCGCCCCTCCCCATCCACGGGGTCCAGATTGGCATTGCCCGCGATCACGAAAGGCGGCTCTGGCGCAGGCCCAAATTGGCCGTCCAGCACATGGCGCCAAAACACGATCTCATCATGGTTGCGCCGTCCATTGCGATCCTCGGGCCCGTCAAACACCGGCGTCGTGGCGTGAAAGCTCATGAGCGTGAGCCGCGCCTCACCCACCTGAATGGGGAC
>JBCBWJ010000076.1:0-8833 GCA_039817165.1 Pseudomonadota bacterium
GGTCGATGATCCGCAGATGGCCATTGTTTTCATCAAAAAACCCGGCGTCCCCCGTGGCGACCCAGCCTTCCTTGTCCTTCGTCGATGCCGTGCTGTCAGGGTTTTTGTAATATTCCTCGAACACACCATCGCCGCGGTAAAACACCTCTCCGCTTTCGGCGATCTTGATTTCCACCCCGGGCGCGGCCACGCCCACCGTGTCATTGCGCACCTCGCCATCGGGTTGCAGCGTGATGAAAACACTGGCTTCGGTCTGACCGTAAAGCTGTTTGAGGTTGATCCCGAGAGAGCGGTAAAATTCAAAAATCTCCGGTCCGATCGCCTCGCCTGCGGTGTAACCGACGCGCACCCGCCCGAACCCCATCGTGTCCTTCAAAGGCCCGTAAACACACAGGTTGCCAAGGGCGTATTTCATCCGGTCCCAGGCGCTAACCTCCTGACCATCCAGGATTTTCGATCCAACTTTGCGCGCATGATCCATGAAATGATGGAACAGCCATTGCTTGAACTGGCCCGCATCCTCCATCCGGATCATCACATTGGTCAGCTGCATCTCGAACACACGCGGTGGGGCGAAATAGTAGGTCGGCCCGATCTCTCGCAGGTCCGTGTGCATGGTGTCGGGGCTTTCGGGGCAGTTCACGCAGAACCCGCACCAATAGGCCTGCCCGATGGAGAAAATGAAATCTCCCACCCACGCCATCGGCAAATAGGCCAGCACCTCATCGTCCTTGGTCAGCTTGTCAAACTCTGAAGAAGACCGCGACGCCTCAATGATATTGCGGTTGCTGAGCACCACACCCTTGGGTTTCCCCGTGGTGCCCGACGTGTAAAGCATCACACAGGTCGTGGCGTAGTCCAGCTTGCCCCGCCGGGCCTCCAGCTCTGCCATCAGATCAGATTTGGCCGCGCGCCCGTCGTCTTGCACCACGGCAAACTGATGCAGCGTGCCGTGATCGTATTTCCGCAAGCCCCTTGGGTCGACGTAAATCATGTGCTCGAACCCGTCGAGCTTGTCCTGAATGTCGATGATCTTGTCGACCTGTTCCTGGTCTTCGACAATCGCAAACCGCGCGCCGCAATGCTCCAGCACATAGGCCATCTCGTCTGCGGCCGCGTCCTGATAGACCGGCACAGGCACCGCCCCTACGGATTGGGCGGCCACCATGGACCAATAAAAATAAGGTCGGTTGCGCCCGGCGATGGCAATGAAGTCGCCCTCATTCACCCCAAGCTTCAAAAACCCGAGCGCGAGCGCTTCTACCTCGGCGGCCGTCTCCGCCCAGGTCCAGCTTTGCCAAATGCCAAACTCTTTTTCCCGGTAGGCCGGACGCTCTGCAAAGCGCCGCGCGTTACGCTGCAATAGCGCCGGGATGGACGAAAGCCCGTCCCCGGCGGGTTTAGAGTTACCCACGATTATTCCTCCCGTTTGCCCGTATGATCGGGCCGTCGTCTTGGTGCACCCCTGTCCGGCGCGACGATTCATTATTGTGACAGGGTGCTTTATTTCGCGGCTACGTCAACTCCCTTCCGCATTTGGTCGGGTTGACAGCACCGTCTGTACAATCTGATCTAGGCGAAAAAGGAGGCATCCCTTGCCTGAAAAGACGATCGAATACTGGTTTGAGTTCGCCTCTACCTATTCCTACCTCAGCACCATGCGGTTGCCGGCGCTGGCCAAGGAGGCGGGCGTTTCGATTGTCTGGCGTCCGTTCCTTTTGGGCCCGATTTTTGCCGCGCAAGGCTGGACCACCTCGCCGTTCAACATCTACGCCGCAAAAGGTGCCTACATGTGGCGCGATATGGAGCGTCGCGCCGCGCGCCAGGGGCTGGAGTTTCACCGCCCCGATCCTTTTCCGCAAAACAGCCTGCTTGCCGCGCGCGTGGCCTTTGTCGCGGCCGAGGGGGCGGCGAAAGTGGCGTTTTGTCAAAACGTCTTCCTGGCTCAGTTTTCCGCGGGTCAGGATATCTCTGACCGGGATGTCATCGCCGCCTGTGCATCGGCTGCGAAACTGCCTGCGCATGTTTTGGAAGAGGCTCAAACCGTTGACAACAAGCATGCCCTTAGGCTCGCCACCGAAGAGGCGGGGCGCCGCGGTATTTTCGGTGCGCCCTTCTTTGCCGTGGGGCAAGAGCTCTTCTGGGGCGATGATCGCCTCGAAGATGCGCTGGCCTGGACAGGGTAATGCGTTGATCACGGACCTCCCCTTCCGAAGTTATTGAACGCTTGTTCATTTATAGGACAGCACTTCCCTTGCGTCAATTCCCCAGTTCCAACGCAATGGGACCCTGATCAAACGGTGCGAAATCTGGCTTGACCGTGATGCATCTTGCCACAGACCTTGCTAAAGCGTCACGCACCCCAATCGGAAAGGCACCCCATTGGCAGAGATCATCCTTGTCCGTCACGGTCAGGCCAACAGCGCGGCAACGGACGAAGCCAGTTACGACAGGCTCTCTGATCTGGGTCGCCAGCAAGCGACGTGGCTCGGTGCGCATCTGAAGGCATCCAATCCGCGCTTTGACCGCGTGATCACCGGCACGCTCAACCGTCAGATCGGTACGGCAGAGGCGATGGGCTTTGACGTCACCGGACAGGATGCGCGCCTCAATGAAATGAGCTATTTCGATTTGGCCCATGCGATGGAGGCAGAACACGGCGTGCCTGTCCCCGAACACACCAGCGAATTTGCCGCCCATCTGCCGCAATTAATGGACTATTGGGTCGCGGACAGGCTGAGCCATGCGCAAGAAAGCTACACCGATTTTTCCGTCCGGGTCAGCGCCCTCATTGATGAGATCTGCGAGGCCAAGGGCCGCGTGTTGCTGGTCACCTCCGGCGGCGTGATCGGCATGGCGGTCACATATGCGCTTGGCCTCGGGCATGGGTCGCAATCAAAAATCATGCTTCAGATCATGAACAGCTCGCTGCATCGTCTCGAACATGTGCATGGCGCGCTGATGGTGGGCAGCTTCAACGCCACGCCGCATCTCGACACCCCCGACCGTGCCCATGCGCGCACCTATGTCTGACAAAGGAACCACACCATGACGCATCTTTGGATCCGGGCAGAGCAACGCGCCAACGAAGAACGCGTGGGCCTTACGCCAGAGGGGGCCGCCTCGCTCATCGCGGCTGGCATGTCCGTAACGGTGGAAGACAGTGCGACGCGCATTCTGCCAACAGCAGAGTATGACGCAGTTGGCTGTACGATCGCCCCCGAAAACAGCTGGCCTGACGCGCCAGGTGACGCCATCGTCTTTGGCCTCAAGGAACTGCCCGAGGATGGCACGCCCTTGCCGCACCGCCACATCATGTTCGGACATGCGTTCAAAGGGCAGCACACGGGGAAGGCCTTGCTCAAGCGCTTCAAGGCAGGTGGTGGGGTGCTCTATGACCTGGAATACCTGGTCGATGAGGCGGGTCGCCGTGTCGCCGCCTTTGGCTATTGGGCGGGTTACGCCGGGGCTGCCGTGTCGCTCAAGGCGTGGGCGGCGCAACAATCTGGCGCGCTCTGCCCGCCAGTATCCACATGGCGCAACAAAGAGGCATTGCTAACCGAGCTTGCGGGCGACATGACCGGGCGTACACCGTCGGCCATCGTGATCGGCGCGCTTGGCCGCGTCGGCACCGGGGCTGCAGATCTGTGCGAGGCGATGGGCCTCACTCCGACCCGATGGGACATGGAAGAGACCAAATCTGGCGGGCCCTTCCCAGAAATTCTCGCCCATGATCTTTTCTTCAACTGTATTCTCGCCCGGCCCGGCACGCCTCAGTTTGTTCACACCACGGCGATCAACGCCGCGCGCCAGCTCAGCGTGATCGGCGACATCGCCTGCGATCCTGACAGTGACTACAACCCGATCCCGATCTATGACGCGGCCACCACATGGGCTGATCCTGTGATCCGTGCCCACGACGATCCGCCGCTCGATGTGATGGCGATCGACAACTTGCCGTCGCTCTTGCCGCGCGAATCCTCGCTGGATTTCGCCGCTCAACTCTTGCCAACGCTCGCGGCCTTGGACAAGCTGGACCAAGGCGTATGGAAACGGGCGCGTGCCACGTTCGAGGCGCATGTCGATGAGGTGTGAAAGATGACAATCCATTGGTGCGGCACAGGTCTTTCAGCGATCCCTGGGCTGCGGCGGCTTTTGGAGTCCGGGCGCGATGTAAAGGTTTGGAACCGCACGGTGTCCAGGGCGCGCGAGGCTGTGGGCGATCTCACCGGCAACATCACCGCTTTTGATTTTGATCATCTCTCGGCTGAGGCAGATACCGGCGACATCGTCGTGTCCATGCTGCCCGGCGATTGGCATGTGCCCTTGGCCGAGATGTGCATCAACAAGGGCGCGCATTTCGTGTCGTCCTCCTATATTGCGCCCGAGATGAGGGACCTTCACGGCCGGGCGATCCTGCGCGGGGTGGCTTGCGTGAATGAAGTCGGGCTCGACCCAGGCATTGACCACCTCATGGCGCATCACCTCGTGTCGGATTACCGCGGCGCGCATGCATTCTCTGATGTAAATGATCTGTCGTTCCTGTCCTATTGTGGCGGCATCCCCAAACATCCCAACCCGTTCCGCTACAAGTTCAGCTGGTCCCCCCTGGGCGTGCTGAAGGCGCTGCGCTCTCCATCGCGATCCATCCGCGCATTTGAGGAATTCAACGTGGACCGGCCTTGGGACGCGATCTCAAGCTACACCGCACCTTTGCCGGACCCCGAAAGCTTTGAGGTCTATCCCAACCGCGACAGCCTGCCGTTCATGGAGGACTACAAGTTCGACCCCACATGGCGCGTCAAAGAGTTCGTCCGCGGCACCCTGCGGCTGAACGGTTGGGCAGACGCGTGGAAAGATGTCTTTGCCGAGGTTGAAACGCTCGAAGGGGCGGCCGGTGACGCACGCCTCAAGGAGATGTCAGATCAGTTCTGGGACGAAAACGCCTATGAAGACGGCGAGCCGGACCGCGTTGTGATGTGCGTCTCTTTGAAAGCAGAGCGCGGCGCGGACGTGGTCTGGCACAAGACTTTCGTGATGGATGCTTGGGGCGACGCGCACGGCACAGCGATGGCGCGGCTGGTCTCGATCCCGGTGTCGCTCGCCGTTGAGTCCGTGCTGGCCGGCGAAATGCCCGCAGGCGTCAGCGCGGCCACCAGCGACCCACGGCTCGTCCTGCGCTATTTGGGCGAGGTCAACGGACTCGCGCAGCATTTACAGGTCGTGGATCACCTCTGAGACACGCGCGCTGCCGTCAGTAGCCTCGCACCGGACTCACCACATTCTGCAACGGCTCGCCCTTTTGCCACCTTTTGAGGTTCTCCATGAACATCTCGAAAGACACCATGCCCCACCCGTCATAAATCGCGGAGGTGTGCGGGGATATGATGGCATTGGGCGCGTCCCAAATCGGGCTGTCTTCTGGCAATGGCTCCAGCTCGAACACGTCTAGCCCGGCCGCCGCAATCTGACCCTCTTGCAAAGCGGCCAAAAGATCATCCCCGACAATCACGCCGCCACGCGAGACATCCACAAGGATCGCGCTGTCTTTCATCGCTGCAAAGTCCTGCGCGCCGATCAGGCCTTCGGTGCTGTCGAGCAACGGCACGCTCACCACGATCAGATCGGCCCGCGGCCAAAGCTCTGGCAGGGCAGAGGCTGGGTGCACCTCATCCACATTGTCCATCTCGACAGGCCGGGCGCGCGTGCCCAGAACGTGCATGCCAAATGCCTTGCCTTTGGCCGCGACCGCCTCACCTGTGTGCCCAAGTCCAACCACCAGCAAGGTCTTCCCACGAAGCGGCACCATGTAGCGTGGGTTCCACGTGCGGTTTGCCTGGTCCGCCTGAAACTGGGGCACATTCAGTGTGAAATGCAGCGCGCAGCCAAAAGCGAACTCCGCCATCATGTCTGCTGCGACCCCGGCGGCATTGGTCACCAGTGTTTTCGTGTTGTCCCACTGACCAAGGTGATCGCACCCCGATCCGCCCACGGAAATCCAGTCAGGCCCGTATGGTCCCAGAACCTCGTCGGTGGGATAGCCGTAGGTTCCGCCAAAGCGCACCGAATACATCACGTCTGGCCGAACCTCTTCCAGCACCGCGCCCATCCCCTCATAACTGTCATGGGTGACAACACGCGCCTCCGGGAACGCCTTTTGCAGCGGGTCAGAATAGCGCTCTGGCTTTACGTTGTGGATCAGAATTGTTGGGGCGTCTTTGCTCATGCATCACCTGGTTGTGTCAAAAGGGCGGTCAGATCAGAAAGCTTGGTGTCGCTCGAAAGCATACGGTCTCGCATGGTCCAAATGTCTTTCGTACGCTGAGGGTTCAAGACCCCGTCGCAAAAGGATAGGAACTTTGCCTCCACATCCGCGTCGGGCCGCCATGCGCCTGGACCCCCGCTGGCCTGCACATCGCCCGAGGCCAGCACCTCACCCGTAGTCAGGGTCACCTCCACATCGGACCATCGGCCTTGCGGAAATCGATCATTATGCGCGCTTGTGGCTTCAACGGAAATCTTGGGCAGTATCGCTGCGATCTCAGGATCTGATAGCGCGTCGCCTTCAATGTGTTTGGGCGCAATCGCGCCATAGCGCAGCATGGTGGCCACGGCGAAATGCATGGAATACTGCGCTTGGGTTGTGCTGTCTGGCATGCCGGCGAAGAGGCGCGCGGCCTCATCAAAGGTACGGATCTTGATCGAGGCGACATTGGGATGGTCAATCTCATGCTCCGTCACAACCTGCCGCACGGCATCAATCGCAGCATGCCCCCACCGGCACGTCGGATAGGGTTTCACGTAGTTGTCCGGTACCGTCCAACGCGTGCCGAGATCGGCCCAGAAGGCACTTACCTCGGGCGCCTCGACGGTGATGGCAGGGGCCCCTGTGAACCCGCGCTGCGCCAAAAGTGCAGCGTTCACGCCCACAAGCGCGCCCATGCCGGACCCGTCATGGAGCATTGTGGGGTTGTCGATCTCGCGCATCATCTGGCTGCGCGGCCCGTGATATTCTGCAATGCCGAGCGCGTGTCGCAACACGGACGGCGAAGATCCGTCCAAGCGACAGGCCATCGCCGCCACACCCAAGGCATTCCACGCCCCGGAGGTGTGGTAATCACTCACGGTTGCGTGCAGCGACAGGCCCGCGCGCGCCGCGATTTCATAGGCTATCGCCATCACGCGCAGCGCCTCTGGCCCGGTCAAATCCGGGACCTGCTCTGCCAGGGCAAAGAGCGCGGGCACGACGGCGCATCCAATATGGCCTTTCGTCTCCATCAAGCCGTCATGCCCATCGAGATTGTCGATCTGTGTGGCAAGCGCCCAGGCCGCGCCCGGCTGGCTGACTTCGCGCCCATCAAAGAGCATGCGTGTGCTGTGGCCCGGGCGGGCCAGATGGAACTCTGCCGCGAAATCCCGCGCGATGCGCCCGACCTCAAGCCGCGTGGCCCCCGCCGCGACCCCGAGCGTGTCGATCAAAAGAGTAGACGCGTGTTGCAGCACGGCATCCGGCGGTTGGAGATCCGGATCGAGGGCAAAGGCTGCGATGCGCTCAAATTGTGCCGTATCTTGGCGCGCCACAGGGCTGAGGTGTTGGTTCACTCGGTACACCCCTCAAACAGCCGGCCAAATCGCGGACCCGGTGCCGGCAACTCCAACATCTCAACCGCCTGGAACACCATCGCCTGGTTTGACGTGATGACCGGTTTGCCAAGCGCGTCTTCCAACCGCGCTATCACCTCCACGCTGCGCATATCCGTGCAGGACAGGACAATCGCTTCGGCCTCTTTGGCATCCGCACGGTGGGCCAGCTCTGCCACATCATCGGGGCTGAGCGCGCCCTGACCTTCATTGTCCAGCGTGCCCTCGATGTCCGCCCGGCTGACCGTGTCAATCCCTTCGCGGCGCAAGAACGCAATCGCCTGATCATTGATTGTGGGCACGTAAGGTGAGGCGAAGGCGATGCGCTGCACGCCCAAGGACCGGATCGCATGCACCAACGCCCCGGCCGCCGTCACGGTGCGCGCCCCACTGCCCGCGCTGATCCGGCGGGCCAGATCCCGGTCAAATGCGGGCCCATGGGTCAGCGTGGCGGAGGTGCAGCCGTAAAACACCACATCGGGTTTGACACCCTGGATCAGGCGCAACGGTTCTTCCATATCCGCGGCACCCAGCTCTGCCATCTGTTCTTCATCCGGGATCTCATCGGCGTCATACCCGCCAAGCCGGGCGAAATGCACAGACACACCTGGCGGCCGCATCAGCATCATGTCGGGTTCTAGATTGGTGTTGGTGAAGGGCACGAACACACCGAACCGCGCGCTCCCTCGGCTGTCGGTCTTGGGGGTCTTCATGGCTTGGTCCTCCCTTTGGCCCAAGTCTCTATCAGCTCGGCGGCCAAGTCCATGTCCTCGGGCGGCCCTGTCGTGGCGCGCAGGCAGTGTGGCAGCCCTGCGCCCGCTTGCGGCCTGAGAAACACGCCCTCTGATTTGAGGGTTGCATCCACCTCAGCGGCGGCTTGGGCCGAAGCAAACGGGATCAGCGTGAAATTGGTGAAGCTTTGCGGCGCGTCCAGACCGATTGCGCGCAGCCTCTCGGCAAATGCATCCCGAAGCGTGGCCGTTTGAGCGCAGGTGTCCCGCATCCATGCCTGATCCAGAATGGCTGCTTCAGCCGCGGCCTGACTGGCGAGGGTGACGTTGTTGGGATTGAGCATCTTGCGCACGTGCTCTGCTACCGCCATTGGGAAAAGGCCCCATCCAAGCCGGGCACCGGCCAACCCATAAGCCTTGGAAAGGGTGCGCAAAATCACGGTGTTGCCTTGATCCACAAG
>JBCBWJ010000077.1:0-8811 GCA_039817165.1 Pseudomonadota bacterium
TTCAAAAGCCATGACCAATTCGACCGTGTCTAGGCTGTCAGCGCCAAGATCGTCAATGAAAGAGGCGTTCTCGGAAACTTTGTCTTCTTCCACACCCAGATGCTCAACAACGATCTTCTTCACGCGGTCTGCGATATCGCTCATGTCTTTTGAAGAAGAATTTGGTATCGAGATCCCCGACGACGCCGCTGAAACCATCCAGACATTCGGCGACGCGGTGAAGTTCATCTCCGAAGCGAACTAAAGTCTTCAGACAAACTTAACAGCAGTGCTGAGACAAAGGCCCGGACAGAATTGTCGGGGCCTTTTCGCGTTTTTAGGGGTTTCGTCCTGACTGTACCTTGGCCCCCGGAGGTGGGGAGCTGACAAGCGAGCGACGTTTCGCGCGTGGCCGCACTTGCCCCTTTGCCCCAAGACGGGGTAAAGGAGCGCGCAAGTTGTAAGAAGGTCAGCAGAATGCGACGGGTCGTTGTCACGGGTCTTGGGTTGGTCACGCCATTGGCGGACGGGGTAGAAGCAAGCTGGAGCCGTATTCTCGACGGGCGGTCCGGTGCAGGTACAATTGATCGGTTCGATCCCTCCAATGTGGTCACGAAGTATGCTTGTCAGGTGCCTCATGGTGATGGCAGCGATCACACCTTCAACGCTGATATCTACATGGAACCCAAAGAACGCCGGAAAGTGGATGATTTCATTCTGTACGGCGTCGCGGCAGCGCAGCAGGCGGTGGAAGATGCCGACTGGATGCCCGAAGACGAAGAAAGCCGCCTGCGTACAGGCGTGATGATTGGGTCCGGCATTGGTGGGCTACGATCCATTGAAGAGACCACAAATATCATTCGTGACAAGGGCGTTCGCCGGGTGTCCCCTTTCTTTATTCCGGGCGCGTTGATCAATCTGGTGAGCGGGCAGGTGGGGATAAAGTTCGGTTTCAAAGGGCCGAACCACGCGGTGGTGACGGCGTGTTCCACTGGTGCGCATGCCATCGGTGATGCGTCCCGGCTTATCCAACATGGCGACGCCGATGTGATGATTGCCGGTGGAGCCGAGTCCGCGATATGCGAAATTGGCATTGCCGGGTTCAATGCGTGTAAGGCGCTGTCCACCAAACGCGCCGATGACCCACAAGCAGCAAGCCGCCCCTATGATGAGGACCGCGACGGGTTCGTTATGGGCGAGGGCGCGGGGATAGTGGTGCTCGAAGATCTCGAGCACGCTAAGGCGCGTGGCGCGAAGGTATACGCTGAAATCCTGGGGTACGGTCTGTCTGGCGATGCCTATCACATCACGGCCCCGAGCGAAGATGGCGATGGTGGGTTCCGCGCCATGAAAGCGGCCTTGGCCAATGCAGGCGTCGATCCGGCTGAGGTCGATTACATCAATGCCCATGGCACCTCCACGATGGCCGACACGATTGAGCTCAAGGCGGTGGAAAAGCTGATGGGCGACGCGGCAGCGAACGCTACGATGAGTTCCACAAAGTCCTCCACCGGGCACCTTTTGGGAGCGGCGGGCGCGATTGAAGCCATCTTTTCGATTCTTGCATTGCGAGATCAGGTGGCCCCCCCCACGATCAATCTCGACAATCCCGCGGTGGAGACGCCGCTTGATCTGGCGCCCAATGCCAAACGGGAGCGGTCGATCAAGGTGGCCATGTCCAACAGCTTTGGGTTCGGCGGCACAAACGCATCTTTGGTTGTGGGGGCGGTCAGATAATGTGGCGGCACATTGCGTCGAATTTCCTGACGTTTCTGGTGGTCGTTGTATTTCTTGTCGGCGGGGCGATCCTTTGGGGGCAATCACAGTATACGACCGCTGGACCGCTGGAACGGTCGATCTGTCTTCGGGTGGAGCGTGGCACCAACATGTCACGCGTGTCCGAGACGCTGGTGGAGCGCGGCGCGGTCAGCAATGGGGCGTTGTTCAGGATCGGGGCGGATTATTCCGATAAGGCAGGCCTGTTGAAAGCGGGCTCTTGGCTGATCCCGGAACAAGCCAGCATGGGTCAAATCACCGATATCATCACCCAAGGTGGGGCCAGCACATGCGGCACGCAAGTGGTCTATCGTATCGGGGTGACGCAGGTGCGCGCTGAGGTGCGCGAGCTTGATCCGGCGACGGAAACCTTTGTTGAACTGGTGGATTTCGAGATGCAGGCCGATGGCTCTCGCCCACCGGAATACGCCGAGGTGATTGAGCAGTCCGACACGCGCTACCGGATTGATGTGGCGGAGGGCGTGACGTCTTGGCAGATTATCACCGCACTCAACGCCATTGAGGTGCTGGAAGACCCTATCGAGGGCGTGCCTCCGGAGGGGAGCCTGGCACCTTTCAGCTATGAGATTGAGGGTGGTGACAGCCGTTTGGGTCTGTTGGAGCAGATGCGCGATGTGCAGCGCACGCGGCTTGCGGCCGCCTGGGAGGCACGGGATCCGGATGTGCCGCTGGCGGACCCGGCTGAGGTGCTCATCCTGGCCTCCATCATCGAAAAAGAGACCGGTCAGGCGGAAGAGAGGCCGCAAGTGGCCAGTGTTTTTGTCAATCGGATACGGCGGGGCATGCGGCTGCAGACAGACCCCACGGTGATCTATGGCATCACCAATGGGGAGAGTGTGCTGGGTCGGGGGCTGCGACAGAGTGAGTTGCGTCGGGCCACGCCCTACAACACGTATGTGATTGAAGGGCTGCCGCCGACGCCCATTGCAAATCCGGGGGAGGCCAGCCTGATGGCGGCGGTGAACCCTGATGACACGCCTTACATTTTCTTTGTGGCAGATGGCACGGGTGGTCATGCGTTTGCTGAGACGCTGGATGAGCATAACCGCAACGTGGCGCGCTGGCGCGCGATCGAGGCGGAACGCAACAGCGAATAGGAGGGCGGCTCGTCGCTCCCTTACGGGCGCGTCTCGCCGGTGCCCGGTGTCAAAACCCTAACGAAGTCTTCGGTTGCCGTACGCGCACGTCGCGCGCTTATGGCGCAACATCTTGACCTGAAACGCTATTCCCGCATAGGTTGCAACCCGCTGGAAGATCGAAGGCATGCCCTTTGATCTCTCTCATCTGGAGGGGTGATCGCGAAACGCATTGGACTGGGGCGACCATGATCCTGATCACGCCGGAAGACAGGCCTGATGGCCTGACGGACACGATTGCATCTGTACAGCAACAGCTGTCGGACATGCGCGTGGAACTGGATCACATCTATGGCCGAATACAGTCGGGCGAGCTTGATGAGCTCGCTCTGGCCGGCAAGACGATGGTCGATATCCGCCAATGGTTGAAGATTGCTATTGAAGCGGAGGTCTACCTTGAAAAGCGCAGAAAGGAAAAAGAGGGCATCGTCCATGACTTTGCCGTCAATCTCGACGAGGCCAGAGCTTCGATCGGGAGCAAGCTTATTGGCCTCCGGCGAGAGCTCCAGAGTTAAGGCATTTCTCGACGAGCTCGACGGTGGGGAACTGTTGTCTTTGCCGTACCTTTTCGAGTTCTGGGCGCTGGAGCATCAGTTGCCGCCGGCAGACGATTGGCATTGCTGGATGGTGATGGGCGGTCGCGGTGCGGGCAAAACGCGCACCGGCGCTGAATGGGTGCGTGCGCAGGTTGAGGGCGCGATGCCGCTCGACCGAGGCGTGGCACGGCATGTCGCTTTGATTGGTGAAACATCCGATCAGGTGCGCGACGTCATGGTCTTTGGTCAAAGCGGCATTTTGGCCTGTTCACCGCCCGACCGCCGACCCGATTGGCAAGCCACCAAAAAACGGCTCATCTGGCCCAATGGGGCCACGGCTCAGGTGTTTTCGGCCCACGAGCCCGAAAGCCTGCGTGGACCGCAATTTGATTGCGCCTGGGTGGATGAGTTGGCGAAATTCAAAAAGGCGCAAGACACCTGGGACATGCTGCAATTTGCATTGCGCTTGGGGGAAAAGCCGCAGGTTTGCGTGACGACAACCCCCAGAAACACCGCGCTGATCAAGGCGCTACTGGCGCGGGAAAGCTCCGTTGTGACCCACGCCCCCACAGAGGCGAACGCTGCCAATCTGGCGCAATCTTTCCTAGAGGAGGTGCGCGTGCGCTATGCTGGCACGCGGCTTGGGCGGCAGGAGCTTGATGGCGTGCTGATTGATCAAGCCGAGGGCGCGCTCTGGACGGGCGAAATCATAGAAGGTGCCCGTGTTGATGAGGTGCCGGAGCTTGACCGGATCGTGGTGGCGATTGACCCGCCAGTGACTGGCAAGGCCAGCTCGGATGAATGCGGGATCATTGTGGCGGGGGCCGTTACGCAAGGCCCGGTGCAGAACTGGCGGGCCTATGTGCTGGCCGATTGCACGGTGCACGCCGCCCGACCGGCCATGTGGGCGGCCAAGGCCATCACTGCAATGGAGCAATACGGCGCGGACCGTCTGGTGGCGGAGGTCAACCAGGGCGGTGATCTTGTGACCGAAGTGGTGCGCCAAATCGATCCGATGGTGCCCGTGAAGGCGGTGCACGCAACGCGTGGCAAGGCCGCGCGGGCCGAACCTGTGGCAGCTTTATATGAACAAGGCCGCGTGTTTCACGCCCGCCATCTGGAGACCCTAGAGGACCAGATGTGCGCGATGACGTCACGCGGCTACGAGGCCAGCGGCAGCCCGGACCGGCTGGATGCGATGGTCTGGGCGCTCACTGAGTTGATGATCGAACCGGCGGCGAAATGGCGGCAACCCCGCATGCGCGCGGTGCAATAAAGCTTTCGTAAACCTTTGGGCGTCTGATGCCCTCAACTCGCGGGTCAACGCCGCACTTTCTCAGTCACGTGAAGGAGATCACCTCAGATGATCCTCGATTACTTTCGGCAAACCCCAGCACAAAGCGTACCAGAGAAAAAGGCCAGCGCGGCGGGCCGCGTGGCGACATGGCACAGTGCCGGGCGCGTGGCCTGGAGCCCGCGGGATGCCGCGAGCCTCACGCGGACCGGTTTTGCGGCCAACCCGGTGGGGTTTCGCTGCGTGAAGATGATCGCAGAGGCGGCCGGGTCTTTGCCGCTGATCCTTCAGGGCGCCGATCAACGCTACGTGGAGCACCCATTGCTGTCACTGGTGCGCGCGCCCAACCCGATGCAGGGTAAGGCGGAACTGTTTGAGGCGCTTTACGGTCAGCTTTTGCTCACTGGCAATGCCTATGTCGAAGCCGTTGGCGGCGCTGAAGCGCAAATGCCGCTGGAGCTGCATGTGCTGCGCTCGGATCGGATGAGCGTGGTGCCGGGTGCGGACGGGTGGCCTGTGGCGTATGAATACGCAGTGTCTGGCCGCAAACATCGGTTTGCGATTGGTGAGGGGCCATCGCCCGTCTGCCACCTCAAGAGCTTCCATCCCCAGGACGACCACTACGGGTTTTCCCCGTTGCAATCGGCGGCGCAAGCGGTGGACGTGCACAATGCGGCGTCGCGTTGGTCCAAGGCATTGCTCGACAACGCAGCGAGGCCGTCTGGTGCCATCGTCTATTCGGGTGCGGATGGTCAGGGCAGCCTGAGCAACGACCAATACGACCGGTTGCTGTCAGAGATGGAGAGCATGCACCAGGGCGCGCGCAATGCCGGGCGACCGATGCTGCTCGAAGGCGGTCTGGATTGGAAGCCGATGGGCTTTTCGCCCTCTGACATGGAGTTCCAGAAAACCAAGGAAAGTGCCGCGCGTGAGATCGCGCTGGCCTTTGGGGTGCCGCCCATGTTGCTGGGGATCCCCGGCGATACGACTTATTCGAACTATCAAGAAGCCAACCGCGCGTTTTACCGACTCACTGTTTTGCCGCTGGCGATGCGTGTGTCGGCCAGTTTGGCGGATTGGCTGCAGGGCTATAATGGCGAGGCGTTGGAGCTGAAACCAGATCTTGATCAGGTGCCTGCGCTGTCGGCCGAACGAGAGGCGCAATGGACGCGGGTCACGAATGCGGATTTCCTCACACAGGATGAAAAGCGCGCGCTCTTGGGCCTGCCGCCGCTGAGTGACGGCGCATGAGCCTCAACGGTCGGGATATCGCCAAGACGCAAGACTTGATGACGCTTGAGGGCGCGCAGCAGCTGTTTCGTCACCACGAAAAGCGGCTGACCTCGCTGGAGCTGACTGTTGCGACCATGGAGACGGACCGCGCGGTGAGTGAAGAAAAACTCAAGTTTATGAATGCAAGGTTCGATCAAATAGATCGCCGGTTGGAAAAGATCGACGGCCACATGGCGCGGCTCGTCTGGTTGATCATCGCGGCGATGCTGGGCGGTTTGATGTCCTTTCTGATGCAAGGCGGAACCATCGCCCTGCAATAGGGCGACCGCGAAAGACGCAAGGAGCGTGTGATGGATTTCGATATGGGCCTGGAACGCAAGTTCTGCCGTTTTGATGAAGAGATGTCGGTGAAAGACGGCGCGGTCATCGAAGGGTATGCAAGCCTCTTTGGCGATCAAGACCGTGGCGGCGACGTGGTCGAAGCGGGCGCTTATGCCGCCTCGCTGACGCGGCTGAAGGCCGAAGACCGCCAAGTGAAGATGCTTTGGCAGCACGATCCCGCCCAGCCCATCGGCGTCTGGGATGAGGTGCGCGAAGACGACAAGGGCCTCTATGTCAAAGGCCGCTTGCTCGACGGTGTGGCGCGCGCCCGTGAAGCGGTGGAACTGATCGCCGCAGGCGCGATTGACGGGCTGTCCATCGGCTACCGCACCGTCAAGGCAACAAAGAACACCAAGGGCCCCCAGAAGAACGGGCGGCTCTTGCAGGAACTGGAGCTTTGGGAAGTGTCGCTTGTGACCTTTCCGATGCTGCCCAGTGCGCGCGTGGGCGCCAAGGGGGAAACCCTAGAGGCAACCGCGTTGCGTGAAATGGCGCAGGCCTTTGTGGACGCGCGCCAGGAGATGGCGCGGATGTAGACGCGTCGCAGGACCACCTCAAGCAACAGGAAAAGCGATGAGCATGACCGAGGGTGATTCTCGGACCGAAGATGATGTGTCTCCGGTGGCCGAGGTGAAGTCCGCCGTGGCGGGTTTCATGACTGACTTCAAGGGCTTTCAGTCCGACATTTTTGAGCGACTTCAACAGCAGGAAGAAAAGATGAGCAAGATGGAACGCAAATCCGCCGGCATGATGCGTCCGGCACTGGCCGCAACGGCCGAGATGGAAGCCCCGCACCAGAAGGCGTTCGATGCCTATCTGCGCTCGGGTGATGATGATGCCCTGCGGGGTCTCGAACTGGAAGGCAAAGCGCTGAACGCTTCTGTGGCGGGTGATGGCGGCTACCTTGTGGATGCACAAACGGCCGAGGCCATTCAAGGCGTGCTTTACTCCACCGCCTCGATCCGTGCGATCGCCAATGTGGTGCAGGTAGAAGCCACGTCTTACGATGTGCTGGTCGACCACTCTGACCTCGGCCATGGTTGGGCCAACGAGACCACGACCGTGACTGAAACCGGCACACCGGTCATCGACCGTATCACCATCGCGCTGCACGAGCTCTCGGCTCTGCCCAAGGCCAGCCAGCGTCTTCTGGATGACAGCGCATTTGACATCGAGACATGGCTCGCGGCTCGCATCGGTGACAAGTTCGCCCGCGCTGAGGCAGACGCTTTTGTCAACGGTGACGGTGTTGACAAGCCCGTGGGCTTCATGATGCACCCCACAATCGCCAATGACAGCTGGACGTGGGACAACCTGGGCTACGTCGCAACCGGCGTTGATGGCGATTTCAACGGTGGGGAAGGGATCATTGATCTGGTCTACGCGCTGGGCGCACAGTACCGCGCCAACGGCACCTTCGTCATGAACTCCAAGACAGCGGGCGCAGTGCGCAAGCTCAAGGATGGTGACGGCCGCTTCTTGTGGTCCGATGGTCTGGCCGCCGGTGAACCCGCGCGTCTCCTGGGCTACCCGGTGCTGATCGCCGAGGACATGCCCGATATTGGCTCGGATGCGATGGCGATTGCCTTTGGCGATTTCAACGCAGGCTACACCGTGGCGGAACGTCCTGACCTGCGCGTCCTGCGGGATCCGTTCTCGGCCAAGCCGCACGTTCTGTTCTACGCCACCAAGCGCGTGGGCGGAGCTGTGAGCGACTTTGCTGCGATCAAGCTTCTGAAATTCGGCGCCTCCTAATCGAGCGCTGAATGGTGCGGGGTCTCGAGAGGCCCCGCACGAGAGGCGCGCGCAATTCGCGCTTTGCGTTGTCTGGCTCACCCCTCCGACTGAGCAACGCAAGCCCGCGCGCGCCTTTTCCGCAGGAGAGAGGGCATGTCTTGGAGAATACCCATGATGCTAATTGAAGAAACTGCTGTGCCTCAGGCGGCCCTTCCGGTGGATGAGTTTAAAGCTCACCTGCGTCTTGGCACGGGGTTTTCGGATGGGGACATTCAGGACCCTGTCCTGGAGAGTTTTCTGCGTGCCGCGCTGTCGGCCATCGAGGCGCGCACCGGAAAAATCCTGATCACCCGCACCTTTTCCTGGGTGCTGTCGGTATGGCGCGATGCCATAAGCCAACCTTTGCCGGTTGCACCGATTGAGGCGGTGACAGGCATGGTTTTGGTCGATGCGTCGGCCACACCCACAACCGTAGGCACCGATCGGTACCTGTTGGTTCGGGACACGCACCGGCCGGTCCTGAAGCCCGTTGGCAATTGCCTGCCTGCTATCCCGACCAATGGCACGGTGGAGATTGATTTTGTCGCCGGTATGGGTGCGGATTGGGGTGAATTGC
This sequence comes from Pseudomonadota bacterium, assembly GCA_039817165.1. Classification (GTDB taxonomy): domain Bacteria; phylum Pseudomonadota; class Alphaproteobacteria; order Rhodobacterales; family Rhodobacteraceae; genus Roseovarius. The sequence goes on from JBCBWJ010000077.1 coordinate 8,710, forward strand.
CGGCGGATCTTGGCCATGCCGTGCTGCTCTTGGCGGCGCATTACTATGAATACCGCCATGAAACGTCGCTCAAAGATGCCGCGATGCCTTACGGTGTCTCAA
>JBCBWJ010000078.1:0-8770 GCA_039817165.1 Pseudomonadota bacterium
GCCCCTCGAAGCCCCGCAGGCGGCCGTCCAGGAAGTCGCGGAACGAGGCGCCCGTGACGTCGTGGTACGTGCCTTTGCGGTAGACAAAATACATCGGCACATCGAGCGCGTAATCCACCCACTGTTCAAAACCAAACCCGTCTTCAAAGACGAACGGCAACATCCCGGTCCGGTCCGCATCCAGATCCCGCCACACCCGGCTGCGCCAGGATTTGTGCCCATTGGGCTTGCCTTCAAAAAACGGCGAATTGGCAAACAGCGCGGTCGCCACAGGCTGCAACGCAAGCGCCACGCGCAGCTTCTTCACCATGTCCGCCTCGGATGAGAAATCCAGGTTCACCTGAACGGTCGACGTTCGGTACATCATGGATTTGCCCATCGTGCCGACCCGGTCCATGTAGTCGGTCATCAGCTTGTAGCGCCCTTTTGGCATCATCGGCATTTGCTCATGGGTCCATTCCGGGGCAGCACCGAGACCGATGAAACCCACCCCCAATTTGTCCGCAATCGCCTTCACGTCCGCCAGATGCGCGTTCACCTCGTCACAGGTCTCATGTATGGTCTCAAGCGGCGCACCAGAGAGTTCGAACTGCCCGCCGGGCTCGAGGCTGACATTCGCGCCCTCCTTTTCCAACCCGATGAGGTTGCCCGCCTCTTCGAGCGGGGCCCACCCCTGTCCATCGCGCAATCCCTCCAGAAGCGCCTTGATCGAGCGTTCCCCGTCATAGGGCAGGGGCTTCAACGTGTCCTTGCAATAGCCGAATTTCTCATGCTCCGTGCCAATCCGCCAGTCGCTCTTGGGCTTGCAACCGCTATCAAGGTATTCGGCCAACTGGTCACGAGAGGTGATCGGCCCGCCGCCGGACTGAGGTATAGACATGAGAGGGGGGGTCCTTCTGCCGCGACGCGTGATTGGACGTCAGAGTTGGCCCCAAACCCATCCAGTGTCAATGCACGCTCCGGGATTGGCCGTCCGCAATTGCTCACGTCGTTTCTCAGGAACGTGTTCAAAGCTGATGACACTCCCATCCTCCGGATACCTATCTCAATTCCAGGGCACACCCAAACGATAGGACATCGCGATGAAACCCCAACCCAAACTTACCCGCCGCGCGGCTTTTGCAACTGCTCTTGGCCTGGCCCTTTCTCCTGTTCTGGTCGCAACTGCGGCCTCCGCCCGAGGCGGCCCCGACCCTTGGAAACCCAAACGGAAAAAGACCGATCCCAAACGCCCCGGCACCACGCGCCAAGGCTGATCTGGTTGGGCTAAAATTCTTACGAATAAGGGTCGTTGCACCCGCCGATTTGGCCAAAACCCGTTTTGCGTGTACTCTGCGGTTATTTTGAGGATTGGGGGTCAAAATGTTTTATCAAACAAAACGTACATTCGTTTTGGGTTTTTTGGGCGGGATCGCGGCACCCAGCACGCTTCTCGCGGAACCGGAGGAAGGCAGCGGTCGTGATCTGGCAGAAAAAGCCGGCTTGCCCGGCAGGCGGCTGGCAAACGGCCAACACGAGGTGACCTACAACCACCTCACATATCTCAGCGACTACCAGATCTTTTGGCTGAATGAATACCGAAGAGATGGGAAAGTGGTCGTTCCCGGCTTCTCCGGCAGCATGCTTCAATGGATCATGTTTGGTCTGGCCACCGACCAAAAACGCTTTCAGCGGTTCATGCGACGGTTGCGGCGCATCACGGACATTGATGAACGGCGCGCAGAACTTGAAAACGAGGCTGCAACGCTCCGGCGCGTCATCCGTGATCTGCAGGCCAACGTCAACGCGTTGAGAGCAAGAGATAATGAGGGGGAGGACCTCACTTCCCAAGAGTTCGCACTCTTGACAGATGATGTTTTTAGAGTGACGGAATTGACACGATATCTGTCCGTCATCGAAACCTGGGCGGAATTCCCCCACGAAGGCAACCGCTCATGATGAGACGTGCAGCAATTTAGGGCGTGTCCAGATCACGGACCGTGCCCGCTCAGACCTGCGTTGCACCCGCAACAATGCCCCGGGCGCCAGTCCCGGCAGGCTGGCGAACGCATCGAAAAGCGCTTCCGCCCCTTCGGCATCAACGGGTATGTAAAGATCATTTTGCCCCGGCTGGGACAGAACCCAATGGGCGGGCCGTCCGGTCGGATCATAGGCCAATTGCGCAATTTCACTCAGCGCGACGATCCCGCCTGCGAGCGGGCCAAAATAGGCAATCTGCCCTTCATCCGTGCGCACCACACCAATTCCGCCGGACCGGCCGCGAAAGCGGCCGCGTTGAACTCCAGCGGCAAACAACGCGAGCGCAGCGAGCGCCACCACCACCCCAATCCCGCGCGTCAGCGTGGCCCCGTCCAAGGCCCACCAAGTCCCAAGCCCAAAGGCGCACGCGCCAGCAAGCGCTTCCCGCCAGCGCCACAGCATGGCGCGCGCCTCAGGTCTCACAAAACTCACGCCCAATCCCCATAGATCTGCTGCCACATCGTTATCGCCACGACTGCGGCGGTGTCCGCGCGCAGAATGCGCGGGCCAAGGCTAACCGAATGTGCCACATCAAGCGCCGCCAGACGCGCCCGCTCCGGTTCAGAAAATCCACCCTCAGGCCCGATCAAGATCGCCCAGGCCCCCGCGAGGCCGCCCGCAAGGGCGGATGAGCGCCCCGCCAAACCTTCATCACAAAACATCAAACGCCGCCCCTTGGGCCAGTCATCCAACACCCGATCAAGCCGCGCAAGCGGTGTCACCTCAGGAACATAGGTGCCGCCACATTGCTCTGCGGCTTCCACGGCGTGGGCCTGCAACCGATCCTGCCTGATCCGCTCAGAATTGGTGAATTCGGTCTGCACCGGCATGATCCTTGCGGCGCCCATCTCGGCCCCCTTCTCGACAATGAAATCCGTGCGCGCTTTCTTGATTGGGGCAAAGAGCAACCAAAGGTCGGGCGGGTCTCGCTGCAGCGCTGTCTGCTCCAACGCCCGGAGCGTGCCACCCCGCTTGCTGGCCTCTATAACCTCTGCGCGCCATTCTCCGTTTTTTCCGTCAAAAATCAGAAGAGTATCGCCAACCCCTAGCCGCATCACGCCAAACAGATAATGCGCCTGCTCCCGCGACAGGGGGACAGATTGCTCTTGCCCAAGGGCATGCTCTACAAACACTCTGACGCGGGATGTTTTCATAGGGCAAAGATATATGGCCGTGACCAACCAGACACCAGAGCCGCAGGACGATGCCGTCTCAGATGCTGTCAGCGGCAACTGGGTTGATCGTTATGCCCCGCCTGCCTGGCGCCCCTTTCTGCGTCTGTCGCGCGCTGACCGGCCCATAGGCACTTGGCTTTTGCTTTTGCCTTGCTGGTGGGGGCTCGCGCTTGCGATGATCTACGATGGCTCTGCCGAGCTTGGTGATCTGTGGATCTTCGTCGGCTGTGCGATCGGGGCGTTCTTGATGCGCGGGGCCGGATGCACATGGAACGATATCACCGACCGCGATATTGATGGCTCTGTCGCGCGCACCGCCTCTCGGCCTATTCCCTCGGGCCAAGTAACCGTCAAGGCCGCGCTCGCCTGGCTGGTGATCCAGTCGTTGGTGGCTTTCTCCATTTTGCTGACCTTCCACCCGGCGGCCATAACCCTGGGTATCCTGTCTTTGGTGCCGGTGTGTATCTATCCTTTTGCCAAACGCTTCACCTGGTGGCCGCAGATATTTCTCGGAGTCGCTTTCAACTGGGGCGCGCTTCTGGCCTGGACCGCGCACACCGGCAGCCTCGGCTGGCCGGCGGTGATACTCTACCTTTCCGGCATTGCCTGGACACTCTTTTACGACACGATCTACGCGCATCAGGACACGGAAGATGACGCGCTCATTGGGGTGAAATCCACTGCCCGCCTTTTCGGGACGCTCACACCTAGTTGGCTGCGTCGTTTCCTGATGATTGCAGTGTCGCTGCAAGGGTTGGCGGTGATCCTGACGGTCTTGGGTGCGCTGAACGGGTTTGGACCGTACGCCGTTCTCGTCGCGCTTTGCGGGACCTGGGCGTTTGGCTGGCACCTACAGTGGCAACTTGCTCAATTCGACCCGGAAGATGCTGCAAAGCTTATCATGATCTTCAGGTCGAACCGGGATGCAGGTCTTTTGCCTTTGCCGTTTTTCGCCGCCGCGCTGTTCCTTTGATTGCACTCCGGCTCGCCGGGTCCTACAACGCTTGAACGGTGTAATAAACGCGCGGTTGGGCATGCGTATATCTTCTTTCTTTGCGATTTTCGGCGTGTTTGTGGCCGCAGCCTTGATCTGTATGGTCAGCGCCCGTTTTGCGGTTGCCGTGATCGAGGACATTTCAAAGACGTCAGTGCTCAATTCCCTGGATGAGGCCAGCCTCGTCTGGAGCGAAGTGGAAACCGACGGATTGGAGGTCTACCTGTCCGGCACCGCCCCGTCAGAGGCAGCCCGCTTTCGCGCTCTGTCAGTGGCCGGCACCGTGGTAGAGGCCTCTCGGGTCATCGATCAAATGCTCGTCGCAGAACGCCAGAACATCGCGATCCCGCGCTTTTCAATGGAGATCCTGCGCAACGACAGCGGCATATCCTTGATTGGGCTTGTTCCGGCCAGCATGGACCGCGCTGCCTTTGTGGACGGCTTGCATGATATACGGGCGGATGAACCTGTGTCCGACTTCCTAGAGGCAGCGGACTACCCGGCACCCGATCAGTGGAACGATGCAACCACCTATGCCCTGCGCGCTCTGCGCTTTCTCGACCGAACGAAAATCTCTTTGAATGCCGACCGCATAGCCGTAAAGGCCATCGCAGGCAGCCAGGACGAAAAAGGCTCGATTGAGTCGCAGCTGGCCCGTCTGACCCCTGATGGCATGGCTCTGGCGCTCGATATCTCGGCCCCACGGCCTGTTATCACCCCCTTTACCTTGCGCTTCGTTGTGGATGAAGAAGGCCCTCGGTTTGATGCCTGTTCCGCTGACACCGAATTTTCTCGCAACCGTATTCTGTCCGCGGCGCGTGCGCTTGGCATGACAGGGCAGGCCACTTGCCAGATCGGGCTGGGCGTTCCCACACCGCGCTGGGCAGAGGCCGTGACGCTCACCATGGCCGCCGTAGCGGAGTTGGGCGAGGCCACGGCGACCTTCTCGGATGGCGACATTTCCCTCCTTGCGAAAGAAGGCACGCAACAGTCGCTCTTTGACGATGTGATCGGCGGGCTGGAAACCGATCTGCCTGATCTTTTCTCACTCACCGCGACGCTCCCTGAAATACAGGATGCGGCGGACGCGGAAGCGCTTGAATTCGTTGCAACCCTCTCGCCCGAGGGATTGTTGCAGCTGCGCGGTCGGGTGGCCACTGCCGCCGACAAGACCATGGTTGACAGCTTCGCCATGGCACGATTTTCAACCGATGGCGTGGATATGCGGGCCCGTGTCGATGATGGTGTGCCAGAAGACTGGACGTACCGCGTGATCACTGGCCTTGATGCCCTGTCGCATCTTTCGAACGGTGTTGTGAACGTAACGCCCGACACCCTATCGGTAAGCGGCTCTACGGGGGAGGCAGATGCAAACACATCCATTGCCGCGCTTTTGTCCGACAAGCTTGGTGAAGGATCCATCTACGACATCAGCGTGCGCTACGAAGAAGACCTCGATCCTGTGGCGAGCATCCCAACGCCCGCAGAATGCGAGGCCCAGATCAACACGGTCAAAGATACGCGCAAGATCAGTTTTGAACCCGGTTCTGCCCGGCTGGATGTGGCCGCCAAACAGATCATGGATGACATCGCGGAGATCCTGCGCGAGTGCGGCGCGTTGACGATGGAGATCGGCGGTCACACCGACAGCCAGGGCCGCGAGACGATGAATCAACAGCTCAGCCAATCCCGTGCCCAGGCCGTGCTGAACGAATTGCGTGTGCGCCGTGTGCTCACCGGCTCGATTACTGCCGTTGGGTATGGTGAAAGCGAACCGATTGCCGACAACGGCACCGAAGAGGGCCGCGAGGCCAACCGCAGGATCGAATTCAAGGTCCTGCACGAAGGCAGTGCCGACGCAGATCAAAGCGATTCAGAGCTTGAATCTGCCGCTGAAGATGCCGAAGAAGGCACGGGCGACGAAGAAGCGACCGTCGGGGACAACGAGAGCGCGGATGAACAGAACTGAATTTATCTTTGCCACAGCGGTCATCCTGTTTGTGGCCTTCTGTCTGGGGTGGTTTGCCAATTGGTTGGTGCACCGGTTCATCCGTGTGGCAGGGTCCGAGGTCGGAGAGCTGGAGCGCATGGCCCAAGAGCTGCATGAGGCAGAGGAAACCCGCGATCAGGCGATCACCTATCTGCAGCAACGCGAGGCGGAGCTGACAAACCAGCTCAACCAGACCGAGGCAGAGCTGTCGGCCACGATGGACGGCCTGCGCGAAGCGCGCCAAGAGGCCGAAGTTCTGCGCAACGAGTTGGAACGCCAGCGCGCCGTCTGACCCGAAAAAAGCAGGTCGCAGCGGTGTTAACCCGCCCGCTGAACAGCGCTGATCAGTTTGTCGATGTCGCCATTGTTGGCATCCAACAGCGCACCGATTTCAGTGCGTTCCGCCAGCCGCATGCTCACGCCTTCTATCATCATGTCGAAGAAAAGGTCCTTGCCGGATTTGTCCGACACCAGGAACAGCACTTCGAACGGGGACTGACCGCGCAGGAACACTGTGGCTTCGACCTCATGCCACGATTTGACCGGGCGCACGCCCTGCACCTCGATCTGGCCGCCGATGAATTCGCGGAACCGTTTGCCGTACTTGCGGGCCACATAGCCTTTAAACGCGGTCGTGAAGGCGCGCAGTTGCGCGTTGCTGGCCCGTCGGCTGTCGGCCCCAAGCGCGGATCGTGCGATGATGGATACATCCGCGTAGCGGCCAAAGATACGCTCGAAATCTTGGATCATCGCGGCCTCTGACTTGCCCGATCCGATCACCCTGTTGATCTCACCCACAATCTTGTCGACCAGCGCTTTGGAATTGGCCTCATTCAGGGCCCAGCCCGCAGTCGGAAGAAGGCCGCTCAAGAGGCCAAAACTCATCACGCCGCCCAGAAAACCCCGGCGGTGAAAGGTATGTGTGTCATGGGTCATTGTGCTTACTCTAAATCCAGGTACGGATCGTCGTAGGGGTCAAGATAGTCGTCAGATCCAGAGTTGCCCACCTCGAACCTGCGGTTTTGAAGATAAAGTGATCGCGCCTGCGCGTAGCTGTCTGCGCTGTCATACAGAATGCTGTCGATCGTGGATCCAAACCGTGATCTCTGGCTCAACGTGGACGAAACAGAGGCCCCCGCCGTCCAATATTCCTCTGGGTCGCGAATCCAGTAGTCCAGCGGGTTCAGGAACAAATCAACCAAGTTGCCAAAGCTGTCGCGCTGAGTGGACGGGCCGAAAATGGGCCGCTCCACATATGCGCCTTCCGGCACGCCCCAAACGGCAAGTGTTTCTCCAAAGTCCGCATCTGTGGCTTGTGGCATGTTCAGATCAGTCGCCACGTCAATGAAGCCCAATAGCCCGATCGTGGTGTTCACCACAAAACGGTACGTGTCTTCTGTCGCGCCCTTCATATTGCCCTGCAGCACGTTGTTCACCACAGCGCCTGGCATCGACAGATTGTCGGAAAACTGGCTGATTGCGTCCTCAACCTCGTCGCCCATGATCCCACTATACGTGTTGGCCACAGGCCGCAAAATCGCTCGGTCCACCCCTTTGTTGAAACTGTGGATGGACCGGTTGGTCTTCTCATAGGGGTCCCACGGCTCTCCCGCCGGGTGGTTTGCCGGCGGGGTCGAACACGCAGCCACCGTGCCCACGACCAAAGACAAAAGCATCACGCGCAAAGCCCGTGCTGTGTTGATCAGGGTCAGAGATGTGGAAAGCTTCAAATCTTGGTCGTCCGTGCAATCCAGTATTTCAGTTGGACATAAACAATCTATGCCGTTTGCCCAGACCTTTGCCCGAAAAATCATCGGTTTGTTGCCTGCACGCCTGCGTCGCTTAGGCCATTTTATGCCAGTTTTGCAAGTCTTGGGCAGGAAGCGATCGGAAGTTTGTGACAAGTGGTGTGTTTGCTGCCAGACCATCGAGCGTTTTTTGCGATGTTCCCCCGGAGCCAAAGCCGCTAGCTTGCGGGCAAATCACATTTGCGGAGGGCCCGATGGGACAATTCGAAACCAAACTCGCCGAACTGGGCGTCACCCTGCCAGAGGCGCCGATGCCTGCGGCAAACTACGTGCCGTATGTCCAGGTGGGCAGCACTCTGTTTGTGTCCGGTCAGCTCCCGAAACTGGGCGATACTCTGATGGTGGGCAAGCTCGGCGATGACATGGACACGCCCCGGGGCGCAGACGCGGCAAAGGCCTGTGCGATCAACCTTCTGGCACAAGTCAAAGCGGCGTGCGGCGGGGATCTGGACCGCCTCAAGCGCGTGGTCAAACTGACCGGCTTTGTCAATTCCACCGCCGATTACGGCGAACAGCCCGCCGTGGTCAACGGTGCCTCGGATTTTCTGGGAGCAGCACTGGGCGAGGCCGGTAAGCATTCTCGCTCTGCCGTGTCCGCAGCCTCCCTTCCCTTTGGCGTCGCCGTGGAAATCGAAGGCATCTTCGAGATCGAATGACCACCCTGCCGGACAGCTTTCTGACCCGACCGATTGCGCATCGGGCGCTGCATGACGTGGCAGATGGCCGTCCCGAAAACTCCCGCGCGGCCATTGAGGCGGCCATCGCGGGCGACTACGGGATCGAG
>JBCBWJ010000079.1:0-8756 GCA_039817165.1 Pseudomonadota bacterium
TGTTTGACCAACTTGGCGTAGGCCTCTGCCCCGATTTTATCCGCACATGGCCCGGCACAGCGTTTCATGTGGTAGTTGAGGCAGAGCCGTCCTTGCGACATTTCCCGATCCGAGCAGGTGCGCAGGAGGAATACCTTTTGCAACGTGTTGAGCGTGCGGTTCACGGCGCCTGCGCTGGCGAAGGGACCATAGTAGCGGCCTTTGCGGTTTTTGGCGCCGCGGTGTTTTTCGAGGCGGGGGAACTCATCCTGGCTTGAGATGAAGATGTAGGGAAAGCTTTTGTCGTCGCGCAGCAGGACGTTGTAGCGGGGTTTGAGCTGCTTGATGAGGTTTTGTTCGAGCAGCAGCGCCTCGGTTTCCGTCGAGGTGGTCAGAAACATCATCGAGGCGGTCTCAGAGATCATCCGCGCGATGCGGCGGGTGTGGCCGGTGGGGCGGGAATAGCTGGCGACACGGGCTTTGAGGTTCTTGGCCTTGCCCACGTAGAGAACGCGCGCCTGGGCGTCGAGCATGCGGTACACACCCGGAGAGGCATCCAAAAGGCGCAGGTAGCCCTGAATGACATCGTGCCCTTCCTTGGGCGTGTCTGGCGGTGTCGGGTCGGTCATCTGATTCTGTGTCTTGCTGCAATCTTGATGCGGTCAGGGCAAGCAAAAACCTGTCCACGGTTTATGTGGATAACTCTGATGATAACTTTGGAACATGGGCAAAATTCCCTTGTTTTTGGCCTGCTTCAACGAGTTGCCCATTTTTTAGGCAGTATTTTAACCCATTGAATTTACTACAAAATTTAGTGAACAAAAGGTAAATTACTGAAATCATTACACTTTTCTGAATGGGCCGTTAAGGTTTTGTGACACCGTGGACAAGTGTCAACCAAACTGGTCACTCCAGACCTAAAATGTCAGGTGTCTGCCAGGCGAGGTGCTGGCCTCCATCGACGCAAATCACCTGTCCGGTCACCGCTTTGGCTCGCAAGAGATAGGCCAGTGCGGCGCAGATATCTTCTGGATCAGAGCCGCGTTCCAGCACCGTGGCGGCGCGTTGGCGGGCAAAGTGATCCTCGGACTGGCGGCCACCGCGCAGGGTTGGGCCGGGGCCAATGCCGTTCACGCGCACAGCGGGCGCGAGGCTTTGGGCTGCGGTGCGGGTGAAGGCCCATAGGCCCATTTTCGCAATCGTGTAGCTCATGAATTCGGGCGTCAGTTTGCGAATGCGCTGATCGAGCATGTTGATGACGAGGGATTGCGCCACGGGTTCGCCTTGGGCGTCGATCGCGGCCTCGGGGGCCTGGGCGGCAAAGTGTTGGGTCAGGACGAAGGGCGCGCGCAGGTTGCTCTCAACGTGGCGGTCCCAGCTGGTGCGGGTGGCGGTGTCGAGATTGTCATATTCAAAGACGGAAGCGTTGTTGATCAGCACGGTGAGCGGCCCGCCCAACCCCTCGACCGCGCGGGGGATCAGGGCCTGCATGTCGGCCTCGCTCGTGAGGTCGGCCTGAAGGGGGATGGCCTTTTGACCCAGCGCTTCGATCTCGCGCGTGACGGCGGTCGCGTCGGTCTCTGAGCTGGCGTAATGCACCGCAACGTCATAGCCTTGGGTCGCCAGTTCGAGAGCCATTGCCCGGCCAAGGCGTTTGCCCGCCCCTGTCACCACTGCCCGCGCCATGCCTGTTCCTTTCACGTGAGTACAACCGTGACATAGATCAGGTAGAGCGCGGTCAAGGCGATGCCCCAGATCCGACCGATATCCTGTCGCAGGAACACGAATGGGATGATCAGGAGCGACGCCCCGAGCATCACCCACAAATCAAAGCGCAGGAACCCCGGGTCGACGGGGATCGGCCCCACGAGCGCGGTGATGCCAATGATGGCCAGCAGGTTGAACATGTTGGACCCGATGACATTGCCCAGTGCCACGTCGGCCTGACGGCGCAGAGCGGCCATCACGGTGGTGGCCAATTCCGGCAGCGATGTGCCAAGCGCCACAAGGGTCAGGCCGATCACGCTGTCGCTGACGCCGAAGGTTTTGGCGATGATGGACGCGTTGTCGACCAGCAGGTCCGCCCCGAGCGGCAGGCCAACGAGGCCCAGAAACATGAAAACGCCGATCTGCCACCAGGGCATGTCGGGGTCGGCGCCTTCGACATCTTCGGCCTCGGTGGGGGCGTCTGAACAGGCTTTTTGATGCTTGAGCGCATCGCGCCCGGCATCGGCCAAGACAAATGTCAGCGCCGCCAAAAGGACAATCGCGGCCATCGGGTCGAACACACCGCGGAATGCCAGAGCGATGAACAGCACCGAGGCCCCGATCATGAAAAGGTAGGTTTTCTTGGTGTCGCAGGTGCTGGTGTGCAGCCCTGCAACGAGCGCGGGCACGCCGAGCACGAGCAGGATGTTGGCGGTGTTGGAGCCCACGACATTGCCCAGCGCGAGGCCGGGTTTGCCCTCAAGGATCGCGTCAATGCCGATCAGCAGTTCGGGCGCGGAGGTGCCGAAGGCCACGATGGTTAGGCTGACAATCAGCGCGGGCACGCCCACCCGCAAGCTGAGGTTCACCGCCCCTTTGACCAGTGCGTCGCCTGCCAGAAGAAGGATCACAAGACCCAAGCCAGCAAGCAACCAAACGGTGATCATTTCTTGCCTCCGGGGCAACCGGGCAGGTCGCATTTGGACGGCCCTTTGCCAATGCGGAAGCGTTTGCATTTGGAGCAGCGTTTTTCGGCGAGTTTCTTGTGGCCGGGAAAGCGCAGACGACCGAACATGGCAAGGACGGCCATGAACACCAAAAAGAGTATTGCGATCTTGCTGAGCACGTCAGAGGCCGAAGCGGGCATAGGCCGCGCGCTCTTCGATGGCGCCCAGCGCGTCATCGACCATCTGCGCGCCGAAGCGTTGGAAGAGCCCGCGCTTGCGGCCGTATTTGGCGAACTTCACTTTGTCGCCGTAGAGTTCCTTGAGTTTGGGGACGGTGTGGCCGATGCCATCTGCCAGACCCAGATCCACCGCCTTTTGACCCAGCCAGAACTCACCGGTGAAGAGGTCGATCTCTTGGGTCAGTTTGCTGCCGCGGCGGGATTTGATCTGGGCGATGAAGGTTTGGTGGAGTTGTTCGAGGATGCCGTGCAGGCGCTCCACGTCCTCTTTCTTTTCGGGGCGGAACGGGTCGAGCATGGATTTGGAGGTGCCGGCGGTGTGGACGCGCCGCTCCACGCCATAATTGGCGATGAGTTTATGGGCGCCAAAGGTGGCCGCGATCACGCCGATGGAGCCCACGACCGAGCTTTCGTCGATCCAGATGTCATCAGCGCTGGAGGCCAGCCAGTATCCGCCCGAGGCCGCCACATCTTCGACGAAGGCGTGTACGGGAATGTTCTTTTCCTCCGACAGACGCCGGATCCGAGAGCCAATGAGAGAGGACTGCGCCGGAGAGCCGCCCGGGGAATTGATCACCAGCGCGACGGCCACGGGTTTGCCTTTGGAGAAGGCCTTTTCGATGACGGGGGCGAGGGTTTCGTCATTGAGGGCGCGCGCGCTGCCGCCGATGGCCCCTGCCAGACGAATGACCGCCACGGTGGGGTGGCGGTTCAGGAATGGGATCTTCATGTTCATTGGCCCGATGTAGAGAGCCGGGCGCGGGTAAACAAGGCGCGCGGTGGCGGAGAAAATTGCAAGGGGGGAAAAACTTGGGGGGGATGGGCAAATAAGTCACGTCCCTGCCCGCCCATGGTGGTGCCGGTGCCCCGTGAGCGATCTGTCAGCGATCTGTCAGCTGCGGATGCGGTAGCCGGTTTTGAAGATGCGCCAGATCAGGATGAGGCAGATGCCGGTGAACAGCGCGATGGCCAGAAGGCTGGTGCCGATGGCCACCTCGGCCTCGCCAAAGAACGACCAGCGAAAGACCGAGATCAGGTAGACCACCGGGGTGAACATGGTCACGGTTTGCCAGACGGGGGGCAGCATCGAGATGGAGTAAAACGACCCGCCCAGAAAGACCAAGGGCGTGATGATCAGGAGCGGCACCAGTTGGATCTGTTCGAAATTTTGCGCCCAGATGCCGATGATGAAGCCAAAGAGCGAAAAGCTCAGGCAGGTGAGCACCAGAAAGGCCAGCATCGCGAGCGGGTGCGCGATCTCGTAGTCCACGAAGAAAAACGAGGTGACGAGGATGAGCGTGCCGATGAAAAGCGATTTGGTGGCGGCCGCGCCCACATAGCCCACGACGACCTCAAAGAAGTTCACCGGCGCGGATAAAAGCTCGAAGATCGTGCCGGTCCATTTGGGCAGGTAGATCCCGAACGAGGCGTTGGAGACGGCTTGGGTCATGACCGAGAGCATGATGAGGCCGGGCACGATGAAGGCGCCGTAGCTCACGCCCTCGACCTCTTGGATGCGGCTGCCGATGGCCGCACCGAAGACCACGAAGTAAAGCGAGGTGGAGAGCACGGGCGAGACGAAGCTTTGCATCAGCGTGCGCAAAAAGCGGGTCATCTCGAATTTGTAGATCGACCAGATGGCGATGAGGTTCATGACGCGCGCTCCTGCACGAGGCCCACGAAGATGTCTTCGAGGCTGGATTGCGAGGTCTGGATGTCGCGCAGGCCCAGCCCTTCGACCGCCAGCGCGCCGAGCAGACGGGTGATGCCTGTGCGCTCGCCCGTGGCGGCGTAGGTGTAGATCAGGCGGTGGCCGCTGTCGGTGATCTCAAGATCAAACTCCGAGAGCGCGCCGGGCAGTGAGGTGATCGGTTGGGTCAGTTCAATCTCAAGCTGCTTTTGGCCCATGCGGCGCATCAGGGTGGCTTTGTCCTCGACCAGCAGGATCTCACCGTGGTTGATCACGGCGATGCGGTCGGCAATGGCCTCGGCCTCTTCTATGTAGTGGGTGGTCAGGATGATGGTGACGCCGCGCGCCTTGAGATCGGCCACCACGTTCCACATGTCGCGGCGCAGTTCCACGTCGACGCCCGCCGTGGGTTCATCGAGAAAGAGCACGCGGGGTTCGTGATAAAGCGCCTTGGCGATCATCACCCGGCGTTTCATCCCGCCCGAGAGCGCGGTCACGCGGGTGTCGCGTTTTTCCCAGAGCGTGAGTTTGCGCAGGATGTCTTCGAGCAGGGCCGGATCCTGGCGCAGGCCAAAGAGGCCGCGGGTGTAGCGGACGGTGTCGATGACCTTTTCAAACGGCTCCAGCGAGATTTCCTGCGGCACGAGGCCCACAAGCTGGCGCGCGGCGCGGTAGCTGGTTTGCACGTCGTGGCCGCCGATGGTGGCATGGCCGGAGCTCGGCTTGGAGATGCCGCAGAGCGTGGAGATGAGGGTGGTCTTGCCCGCACCATTGGGGCCCAGAAGCGCGAGGATCTCGCCCTCTTTGATCGACAGGGACACGCCTTTGAGCGCTTCAAACCCGCCCGCATAGCGCTTGGCGAGGGACGTGACGGTGACGATTGGGGACAAGTGTGGCGGCCTTTTGATGAAGTGTGGCAGAATTTAGACGAGAAATCTGGCGGGGCAATCGCCGGATTCTGCGACAGACCTGTGCGAAAATCGCGTAATTGCTGCGAAATCAGTGGGTTGTTCAGGGTCCGGAAACAATCGCGCATAAAAACATTTGAGAATCGGACATGTTTCTGCCACGTTTTGGCCGTGGGGGCGTCACGGTTGACTACGCGACGCCAAAGGCAAAGTCCGAAAGCGTTGGCCAGGTTCTGGCCTTGTTGACCGTCCTAGAATGGGACGTGCCTTTAATGATTTTCTCTCGCTTTGTTAAGCTTGTTGTAGCGTGTGTGTTTCTCGCCGGGTGTGGCGAGGCTGTGTCGCGCGATTTCCCGTCTCGGATTTTGGTCGTGGGGGATTCGATGCTCGCGTCCAACCGGTTGAATGACGCCTCCGTTGCTGATGCCATTGAACAGACCCTGCGCGAGCCTGTGGTCGATCGCTCTATCGTGGGGGCGCGGTTTCACTATGCGCTGCCGATCTCGGGGGCGGCCGGCATGAACATCACCAAGCAATATGTCCCCGGCCAGTGGGATTGGGTCGTGGTGAATGGCGGCGGCAATGACCTTTGGATGGGCTGTGGCTGTTTGGTGTGCGAGGCCAAGATCAATCGGCTGATTTCCGAGGATGGGACCAAGGGCACGATCCCCGGATTTCTGTCGGATCTGCGTCAGTCGGGGGCCAAGGTGATTTACGTGGGCTATCTGCGCAGCCCCGGGCGCGCCTCCCCCATTGAGCATTGCCGCGATGAAGGGGCCAAAATGGAGGCGCGGATTGCCAAGCTGGCCGAGCTCGACCGCGGTTTGATCTATCTGTCGCTGGAGGATCTGGTGCCGCATGGGGATGGCACCTATCACGGGATCGACATGGTGCACCCGTCGTTCAAGGGCTCCAAGGCGATCGGTCAGATCATTGCAAATGTGATCGAAGGGGCCTGATCACGCCAAAGGCCGCGGGTGACCGTTGCCGGGACACTTTATGTTCAACTCAAAACGCGCCGGTGCAGTGTCGGCGCGTTTTTTCGTGTCTTTTGGGCTGTGTCGTGGTTGCAGTCTCTGGCGTCAGGCGTTGACGACGATCTGATCAAGCTCTGAGAAAAAGGCCTCTACCATGGATTTGGCAAAGCTGGTTGCCACACCTTCGCCGAGACGCCCGAAACGGCCGCCTATTGTCACCGAAACCTCATATGTCAAAAGCGTTTTGCCATCGCGCTCTTCCAAGGTGATGTCTGCAAGACCGCGGCTTTTGCCCTTCAGTCTCATGCTTTCGTAAGGTTTCATCTCTGTCACCGAAATGTCGCCGCGAAACCCGATCATCATGGGGCCAAAATTCGTTTCGACCTCAGCCTTGTAGCCGTCTTGGACGGACCCTTGTATGATCTTCGCACCCGGCACGCAGGATTTCAGGACATTGGGGTCGAACAACGCGTGCCAGATGACCTTTGGTGTCGCGTCGAATTGATGGGTGCCTTGGAGTTGCATTTGTTTTCCAATCTGCGCGCTTACTTCACGCGTCATACCACTGGGCAGGGCCCCCCGCCTGTATTGCCGTTTCTTGCGCAGTCTGGCAGGAGCTCGTGGGCCGTATGCACACTATTCAAGCAGAAAATGCTCTGTGGCAATGGGTTTTGGGTTCAGGGTGCCCTTTCAAGCGAAACTTCGCGAAGAGGATAATGCAATTTAAAGATGAAATAAATCCTAATAATTCAACTTTTAACCATCCACGCATCAGGGGCCCGCGTTGATCCGGGCACGTCACACTGAGAGGAGACCGCATGCTTTCGCACATCCGGATCATAGAATTCGAGGGGCTGGGCCCGGCACCGTTTGCGGGCATGATGCTGGCCGATCTGGGCGCGGAGGTGATCGTGGTGCACAGGCCAAGGGCCGAGGCCCCGGACCCGTCGCTTCTTGACCGGGGAAAGCGTTCGATTGTTCTGGATCTCAAGGCGGCGGAGGATCTGGCGGTGGCGCGGGCGCTTGTTGGCAGGGCGGACGGGCTGATCGAAGGGTTGCGCCCGGGCGTGATGGAGCGGTTGGGCCTCGGGCCAGAGCCGTGCATGGCCGCCAATCCAAAGCTGGTCTACGGGCGGATGACGGGGTGGGGTCAAAGCGGTCCGAGAGCCACCACCGCCGGGCATGATCTGGCCTATATCGGGCTGTCGGGCGCGCTTTGGTATGCGGGTGCGCCGGGTGCGGCCCCGGTGACGCCCGCCACCTTGGTGGGCGATATCGGCGGAGGGGCGATGTATCTGGTGGCGGGGCTGCTCGCCGGGATATCGCAGGCGGACCGGACGGGCGAGGGCACTGTGGTGGATGCCGCGATCGTGGACGGATCGGCGCATATGATGGCGCTTTTGATGGCGATGGCCGCCGAAGGACAGATGCAGGAGAGGCGCGGTCAGAGCGTTCTTGACGGGCCGCATTGGTGCCGCAGCTATCCTTGCGCGGATGGGGCGTGGCTTGCGGTGCAAAGCCTTGAGCCACAGTTCTACGCGGTGTTTCTGGAGCGGATGCAGCTGTCGGACGATCCGCGTTTTGCGGTGCAAAATGACCCGGAGCAGTGGCCGGAGCAGACCGAGGCGCTGCGCACGCTGTTTGCCAGCCAGCCGCGCGCGCATTGGATGGCGCGGTTTGAGGGCACGGATGCCTGTGTGGCACCGGTTCTGTCCCCCTGGGAGGCCGCCGAGGACCCGCACATGGCCGAGCGCGGTGTGTGGCAGGAGGTGGGTGGCGCGTTGCAACCGGCCCCTGCGCCGCGATTTGCGGGCGCGGCCCCGGTGATCAAGCCGCCACCAGAGCGCGGGGCAGACGGAGACGCGATCCGGCAGGCGCTGCGCGCGGGTGATGGTGGGTCATGAGGCCCTGTTCGCGTGATCCGTTCTGCGCTATAGGCCGCGGACCATGAGACGACCGAGGGCTTTGCCATGCAGATCGAAAAGACCAATCTTCCCGGCGTCGTGATCCTGACGCCCGCCCGTTTTGGCGATGCGCGGGGGTTCTTTTCGGAAAGCTGGAACCGCAAGCGGATGGAAGAGCACGGGATCGAGATGGAGTTCGTGCAGGACAATCATTCGATGTCAGGCGAGGTGGGCACGCTGCGCGGGCTGCATTATCAAGCGCCACCCCATGCGCAGGACAAGTTGGTGCGGTGCGGTCAGGGGAGCCTCTTTGACGTGGCCGTCGATGTGCGCGTGGGATCGCCCACCTATGGTCAGTGGACCGGGGTGGAGCTGAGTGCGGAAAACGGCAAGCAGCTTTTGGTG
>JBCBWJ010000007.1:0-17463 GCA_039817165.1 Pseudomonadota bacterium
GACTTTTGATGCTAACGGGCGGGTTTGCCAGCTTCTCGTACTGGCTGCTGGAGATGTTCCCTGCACTGGCTTTGATCGGTTGAGCCTTACTCTCGCCAAAATGCTGCTGTAGTATGTATCTCCAAAGAGGTGTGACATGAGCAGCCCCACCCAAAAAACAGTGCGTAAACGGCATGTGTTCTATATTCCGGGGTATGATCCCATACACCCGCGTCGCTACCGAGAGCTTTATCGTAAGGAAGCCGCGGTGCAATCTCGTGTGTCCGGCTACCATATAGACCTGAAACCCAAGTCAAGGTCCGGGCGGTATGGTTGGACCGTTCTGGCAGAGATAGACGGGAAGAAAACTGAGGCTGATTTCGAGGTTCTAGTCTGGTCTGATATTGTCCGCGACAGCATGGACACGGGCATACTCAGCACATACGCGGCCTTGGGCAGAACCGCCTGGATCTACATCACCTCTGGCGCGCTTTTCCGGCTTATGCGGCTGCGCAAGGGCCCGGTGATCGCGGCTCTGTATCCGGTTGGTTTCTTGCTGATCCAGTTGGCTTTGGCGCTGCTGCTTGCTTGGGGAGCAGGGCGGTTGCTAGCACTTGTCCATCCTTGGCTCGCATGGAGTGGCATTGCTTTTGTGCCTTTTGTGCTGGAATGGTTCCGGCGCAAGGACAGCAAGTTCTTTGCCTATTACCTCATGCATGACTACGCCTATTCCGCGCGCCATCGTGGGGCAGAGGCCCCTGAATTGGAGGCGCGCATGGGCGAATTCACCGACGCGATCTCATCGGCTATGGAGAACGACGTCGACGAAGTTCTGGTTGTAGGTCACTCGTCAGGCGCGCATTTGGCCGTGTCTGTTCTTGCAGACATGATCCGTGCGGGCGGAGCCGAAGGCAAGAAACCCGCACTCTCGTTCCTTTCGCTGGGGCAGGTCGTGCCCATGGTGTCATTTCTTCCGGATGCGCATCGTCTGCGCCGGGACCTGAACTATCTCAGTGAGCGTGAAGAGCTATCATGGATTGACGTCACGGCCCCGGGTGATGGTTGCGCTTTTGCGCTTTGCGACCCGGTACGGGTAAGTGGTGTGGCTCCTGAGAGGCAGCGTTGGCCACTTGTCCTGTCAGCGGCCTTTACCCAAACCCTTAGCCCTGCGCGATGGAAAGAGCTTCGGTGGCGTTTTTTTCGCCTGCATTTTCAGTACCTTTGTGCTTTTGATCGACCGCGCGACTATGATTACTTCCAGATAACTGCCGGCCCTGTCTTGCTGGGGCAGCGGTATGCAGATCGTGCGCCAAGTCCCAGCCGGATTGAGACACCTGTCAATCGCTTCACGGAGCTCGCCGGATGAGCGGTGACAAGGCAAAAGACACCGGCGCGGATTTTCCATATGTTCAAAGTCCAATGCCGCCCAAACCCCCGTCGCGGCAAGGCCGGGTCTCATTGTGGCGTTATCTCAAACTCTTTCGACAAGACATCCTTTCGGCCCAACCTGCGCGCCTTTACAAGGCGTGGATGGCGGAGTTTCGTACGCCGTTTTTTCGATCCTACATGTGCAATCAACCGGAACTCGTTGACCTCGTGCTAAGAGGCAGGCCCGACGATTTCCCAAAGTCAGACCGTATTCGGGAAGGACTGACACCACTGTTGGGCAATTCAGTCTTCGTGACGAATGGTGAGACATGGCGCAAACAGCGCCGAATTATCGACCCTGCATTTGAGGGCGGACGCCTGCGCGACACCTACCCGGCCATGCTCGAGGCTAGTAAATCCGCTGCCAAGCGCATGCTGGACCAAGCGGACGGAACTGCGCGCGACATAGAAGGGCTAACCAGCCACGCTGCCGCCGATGTGATTTTCCGCACGCTCTTTTCCATTCCGATCGAACATGAAATCGCCAAGCAGGTCTTTGAAGAATTTCGCACCCATCAACGCACCCAACCTGTGGTCAATCTGGGCGCGCTTTTGCCATTGCCACGGTGGTTTCCCCGATTCCACAAATCGAAAACGCGCGAAACTGCAGCGACCATCCGGCATTTGATCACGCAATTGACCCAGCACCGCATGGAAGAGATCAAATCGGGCACAGCGCCTGATGATCTCGCAACCAAGATCATGACAACAGCCGACCCTCAGACAGGCGACAGGTTTGAGACGGAAGAGATGGTGGATCAGGTGGCAATTTTCTTTCTGGCAGGGCACGAGACAAGCGCGTCTGCGCTGGCCTGGGCGTTGTACCTTCTAGCGCTTTATCCTGATTGGCAGGCCCGTGTGGTCGAAGAAGCAGTCGCGGTCTACCCACATGACCCGCCGAACTTTTCTCAAATCGGAAAACTACGTGTCGCTCGTGATGTGTTTCGCGAGACGCTCAGGCTCTACCCGCCCGTACCGATGATGGTCCGTGAGGCCAGCAAGGCAGAGCGGTTTCGCGAGCGTGACGTGCGCCAAGGCTCTCAAATTGTTCTGAGCCCCTGGCATTTGCATCGTCACGAGCGCTTGTGGGACCGCCCGGACAGTTTTGACCCCGAGCGGTTTGATACTGAGAACGGAAAAACTTGTTTACGCACCGCTTATATGCCGTTTTCGGCGGGACAGCGCGTTTGCACCGGGGCTGGTTTTGCGATGATTGAGGGAACACTGCTTTTGTCCATGCTGGTTAGGGCCTGCCGGTTTGAATTGGTTCAGGACAAACCAGCCATGCCCGTTGCTCACCTCACAGTAAGGGGCAAGGATGGGATTTGGCTCAAGGTGACACCAAGGGCGGGTCAGTTCTAGACGGAAAGCCTCGCAGCATGCGCGCCGCGTTCCCTATACGGTGTCGTATTGTAGTGTGAGCGATAGCACTTGGAAAAATGCGAAGGGCTGGCAAACCCGCAAGCCAAGGCAACATTTATCACGGTCATATCCGTTTGCATCAAAAGGTTGCGAGCTTTTTGCAGGCGCAATTCCATGTAGTAACGCTTGGGAGACCTGTTTAAATACCGCCGGAAAAGTCGTTCAAGCTGGCGTGTGGACATCCCGACCTCCTTGGCCAGAAGGGCAGGGCTGATCGGCTCTTCAATATTGGCTTCCATCATTTGAATGACTTGGCTCAGCTTGGGATGGCGAACACCAATCCGTGTTGGCACTGACAACCGTTGAGTGTCTTGATCGGTACGGATCGACGCGTAGATCATTTGATCTGCCACCGCGCTTGCCAGTTTTTCCCCGTGCCGGTCTGCAATCAGTTTTAGCATCAAATCAATCGACGACGTGCCGCCGGCGGTTGACATCCTGTTGCCGTCCACCACGAAGACAGACTTTGTCAGCTCCACCTCGTCGAATTCTTCAGTAAAGCTGTCGTGATTTTCCCAGTGAATCGTCGCCTTCTTGCCGTCCAACATTCCGGCTTTTGCCATAACGTACGCAGCCGTACAAAGGCCACCAACTGCAAGCCCGCGCCGCGCCTCACGTCGAAGCCAGTTCAGCATCTTCTTTGTGGCAGTTTGTTGAACATCCGTGCCGCCGCAGATCAATAGGGTGTCATCCCGGCCGAGTTCTTCAAGGCCCATATCTAGGTGAAACCGTGTCCCTGCAGAGCAATTCACGGTGCTGCCACTTTCGCCTACAAAAATCCAAGAATACAGTGTTTGATTGGCCATTCTGTTTGCTATGCGCAAGCAATCCAATGCAGCAGCAAAGCTGAGCAAGGAAAAATTGTCGAGAAGAACAAATACGAACCTCTTTGGCGCACCCTCAGGCGCGACATCAATTGTATCGGGTTCCAACTGCATACCGACTCAATCCTGACCTCAAGCGACAATGGATGGAGTTTCACGATACGGACCGGTTTGGCAAGAGTTTGAGCGCTCAAATTCATGGCTCGGCATCGCTCATCTGCGGCATATCATCTATGGTCACGAGCGTATTGGCCCGCTATACGAACACTTGGTTTTCAACGCGGAGAGACCTCATGACCCAATGGCACAAGACCGATTGGCGCAAAAAGCCCCGGATCCAGATGCCGGACTACTTGGATGGAAACAAGTTGGAGCAGGTGGAAGCGCGGCTGTCTCAGTATCCACCTTTGGTGTTTGCAGGGGAGGCTCGTCGCCTGCGTGCAGCTCTTGGAGATGCAGCGCGTGGGGATGCATTCCTGCTTCAGGGCGGTGACTGCGCCGAGGCTTTTGATCAGTTCTCAGCAGATGCCATTCGCGACACGTTCAAAGTCATGTTGCAGATGGCAATGGTTCTGACCTATGGGGCTAAAGTTCCTGTGATTAAGGTCGGTCGTATGGCAGGACAATTTGCCAAGCCACGCTCCGCGCCCACCGAGACTGTCGATGGCGTGGAACTGCCAAGCTACCGCGGCGATATCATCAATGAGTTGGATTTCACCGAAAACGCGAGAATCCCAGATCCTGAAAAGATGCTGCGCGCCTACACGCAGGCGGCGGCGACGCTGAACCTTTTGCGCGCGTTTTCAACGGGCGGATATGCGGATGTAAATCAGGTCCATGCTTGGACCCTTGGCTTCACAGAATCTGAGAAAGCTGAGAAGTACCGCGATATGGCCAACCGCATCACAGACACGCTCGATTTCATGAAAGCGGCCGGTGTCAACGGCGGCAGCGCGCATACGCTTCAGTCCGTCGATTTCTACACGAGCCACGAGAGCCTTTTGCTCGAATACGAAGAAGCGCTGACCCGTCTTGATAGCACATCCGGAAAATGGCTCGCCGGGTCTGGTCACATGATCTGGATCGGTGATCGTACGCGTCAGCCCGATGGTGCCCACGTGGAGTTTGCACGCGGCGTTCAGAACCCGATTGGCTTGAAATGTGGGCCGTCGATGGAAGCGGATGATCTCAAGAAGCTCATGGCCACGCTCAACCCTGAAAACGAGGCCGGGCGACTGACGCTTATCGCGCGGTTCGGGGCAGGGAAAGTGGCCGAGCACTTGCCACGCCTTATTCGCGCTGTTCGAGAAGAGGGGGCGAACGTCGTCTGGGTCTGCGATCCGATGCATGGCAACACGATCAAGTCTGCGACTGGCTTTAAAACAAGGCCCTTTGAATCGGTACTGCGTGAAGTGCAGGATTTCTTCGCCGTCCATCGCAGCGAGGGTACGATTCCTGGCGGCGTACATTTCGAGATGACGGGTCTGGATGTCACGGAATGCACAGGCGGAATGCGCGCTGTGACAGAGGAAAACCTCTCAGACCGCTACCACACCGCTTGTGACCCACGCCTCAATGCATCGCAGTCGTTGGAATTGGCCTTCCTGGTGGCCGAAGAGTTATCAGCCCTTCGTGTCAGCCGCAAAGACAGCAAAGCAGGGTAAGGTCGCGACGTATTTCAAGGAAAGGGCGTTCAAGGGCTCGGCGTTTGTCGAGCCCTAGACGAATTCGAAATCATCAGGTCCGATCTGTGACGCGTCGATCCCGACAAGTTTGACGCTGCCTCCAATGTAGTTCACACGCGCACCCCCTGCTTCATCGTCCACAGAAACGCTCGCCTGACTTTGACCAATAAAGCGGAGCGTGTCTGTTCCGTCCTCAAAATCGCCGATCTGATCGTCGCCATCCTGTCTGCGAAAGACAAAAACGTCTGGTCCGACCCCACCGTTCAGAATGTCGCTGTCCTTGCCGCCTTCGATAACGTCAGCGCCGTCGGCCCCATCTATTCGGTTCTCTTTGTCGTCACCGCGCAGAACATCGTCATGGTCTGACCCTCTCAGACGCTCTATCCCCGCCAGCGTGTCTCCCTCAGCATCACCACGAAACCCCTTGCCGGTTGCAAGATTGACGGAGACGCCGGAGGGTGCACTTGCGTAAGATGCCCAGTCTGCATTGCCTTGGCCGCCAACAATTTCATCCGCGCCCCTGCCACCAAGGATAATGTCATTACCACTGCCGCCTTTGATGAAGTCCTGACCGCCCTTGCCTTTGAGGACGTCGCGACCATCAAAGCCGTAGAGTTCATTGCGTGTATTTGTACCCGTCAGATTGTCCTCAAAATCAGAACCACGCAAATCCTCGATACCGGTAAAACGGTCTCCGACGGCATCATTTTGCCGGGCAGTTCCGGTGTGAAGGTTGACAGACACACCACCGTCGCTGTCGCGGTAGGACGCCGTATCACGCTTGCCACCGCCACCGTTCAGGTTGTCAGCGCCGGCGCCGCCCTCAAGACGATCATTGCCGTTGGCACCGTTGAGGGTATCTTTTCCGCCACGCCCCTTAAGGATGTTGTCACCGTTGTTGCCGGTGATGTTGTCAGCAAATCGCGTGCCGGAGACCCGCTCAATACTTGTGAACTTATCGCCTTGAGCATGGCTTCCGCTTGCCGTATTCGCGGCCAGGTTGACGCGAATACCACCTCCGGCGTTGCTGTAATCGACGATATCGATACCGTTGCCACCGATCAGTCGGTCGGCCCCGCCACCGCCCACAAGAATGTCGTTGCCATCGCCTCCGTTCAGCGTGTCATTGCCCGCCCATCCATCAAGAGTGTTGTTGACTTCGTTGCCGGTGATCTGATCGTTGCCTTTTCCACCGCGTGCGTTTTCGATCACGGTGCCTTTGGCGATGGAGAAATTGCCTTCAAATCCGCCCACATCCGACAGTTCCCCGTCATTGAGCGTCAGGTTTTGCGCCATGTTGTAGTTACGCAGATCGATCCAATCCACACCGCCCGCGTCATAGACCGTCAGAAACGGATCATCATTGACGGAAAAATCGTATGGACTGTCTGGTTCTGTTGTGCGGAATCCGTAGATCGAGTTTTCACTGTTATAGTTCGGATCTGCCCCATATTGCAGGTGGAGCGCCTCATAGTCCAAGAGCAGGAAAGTGTCGGGATACCCTATACCCGTGCTGCCGCCAGAGTCAGACGGCGCGAAATAGCTCATGACCGTATATTGCTGGCTGTCCTGTATGAAATCTGCGTCATTTTCGTATGTGATGTTGAGACCCGGCGCGGCATTGTACTCAGACGGGTGTTCCAGCCCGAGCGCATGGCCCACCTCATGTAACAGCACATAATTGACGAACGTGCCAAACCCCGTTTGCCCGCCAGAGCCACCAGCGTTGTTGAGCCAGACATCTCCCTCGACCGCCTCAGGCGCTCTGCTTCCGGGCAAAAAGGCGTAGGCGCCCGCGCCATCATTGAGGTCGTAAGCCCCGAAAAGGATCGTGGCGTTGTCGGATCGGCCGTTGCCGTCATCGACGCGCTCAATATCTGCAGCCAACACATCGTCAATGTAGGTCATAGTCTCAATCACGGCCGTGGTTTGACGTCCTGATAGAGCTTCTGTTGTGTTTTGGTTGTTCGCCGGATCACTGACCAATGTGTCGCGAATGGCCCAAGTGACGGTCGTTTGCTGGCCGGGTTCATTGTTCCAAGCCGTCCCTCCCGACAACAACGCGCCTGCGCCCATCTCAATGTCATAGGATGCCTCATTCCCCCGAACGACTGTCACGCCGTAGTCGCCGGTGGAAGCGTTGTTGTAGGACTGTACGTCGATGTAGTAGGTGCCGGTTTCGTTTGGCGTAAATGTCGCCGCACTGTCGCGACGGTTGTCGTCATCGTTGCTGGCGACCTGACGACCATCTGCATCGCGTATGCGCAAAAACGGGTCAGCCAGACGGTCGCCTTGCGCGCCGATCCCTGCAAGGGCGATGGTGTATTGCTGTCCTGCCTGCAAAGTGACTGCGATCCAGTCTGAGCTGTCGTTGCCACCCGCAAGCGTGCCGTGAAAGCTCTCGCCTACGCCTGTTCGAGCGTTCGTGTTTGCATTGCCTGAAGCGTCGCCGTTTTCTGTGCGAGTTCTCACCGTGGGCACTGGCATGTCTGTCACCTTTGTTGCAGTCGCGAAAAACAGCCTTGTACGGCCATACTGATCGAAATTGTCGCGCTGCTTGTTGTCATTTCTGTGGCCATTAAGGCGGGTTTTTAGTGAACATCCAAGGTCAAAGATGTCTCACGTGACTATCAGCAGGTATTCACCAAAATAGGACTGCTAACAGGGCGTTGATGCTTGTGAGTCTCCAATGACCAATCGCTTGCGGCCGCAGGTACCGGTTGTACGGTGTTGAACCAAGAAAAACCCCACGTCACATTGTGTGAAGTGGGGCAGACTTGTCCGTTTTTGATGTGCCTCAGTCAGAGATGACAAGCCTGAGATAACTGGGCTGGTTTGGCTTCATCGGTGCAAACCGTGGTCTTTGATCCTGAGCCAGTTCCGGCAACGGCGTGGGCTCATGTTTCGATATGTGCTTTGTCTTGGACGAAACCGTCTTTAGCGTTTTCACCACAGAAACTGGATCAACTCTCACGTGACGAAATGCAAAACGACGTGGGGCTTTGCCGATTTCACCGCGCGCCATGAGACACCCTATGGCCCGGTTGACCTCTCCTCGTTCGTCACGCAATGGCAGGATCAGCAATTCGGCCTCCAGTTCTGGTCGCCGGAAGCCGCTTGGTGATACGAGGGCTGCGCGCAAAATTCCGGGCATGTCAAACAGCTCTTCCAGGCTTGCAGCCAACGCCTCTCTGGCGTCTGGCAAAAGAATGGCGCTCAATGGCATTCCGCGAACATCCATACCCAGAAGATCGCTCAATTGTGTTCCGGCAACGCGGAACCGGGCCACGCCCGGCGCGATTTGCTCGAGGATAAACGCTTTCGAAAGCATGCCAGCGATGCCCCGCGGATCGATGTCGGACCTGCGGGGCAGTTCAAGATCTCTCCTCGTTGCGTTCCAGTAGCGCAAAAGGGCTCTGCTGTCGTTGCTAGGATGTGCCAAGTCCCCGTTTAATAAACGGATCGGGGATGTAACATCGCAAGTGTCATCATGGCTGGAAATTGGCGTGTCGGTCATTGTCGGTTTCTCGTATTTGAGGATGTAGACAATTTGACATAGTTTTTTACTCAATGGTTCGAAATTGAAAACTCTGGTTAACATCGAAGGTGCTGTGCAGCAGTTTAAAAGGCGTGATCGGTTTGGGCTCGCTTGCTCTGTCCAAGGGCATTGACTAAAGCGAAAGTTGTAGTTGCAAGGGAGGGACACCGTGCTCAAATCAATGACTGCCTTCGCCAACGCGCAAGGCGCAGGCGGTGCCTTTAACTGGGCTTGGGAGCTGCGCAGCGTGAATGGCAAGGGCCTCGATGTTCGCCTGCGTGTGCCAGACTGGATCCTAGGTCTTGAACAGGATCTTAAAACGGCCCTCGGTGAAGCCATGGATCGCGGCAACGTGGCACTCTCCCTGAAAGTCAGCCGCGAGGACAGTACGGGTCGCATGGCCGTCAATGCTGACGCCCTGGAAGATGCTTTGAACGCCTTCGAAACCGTAGAAGCGGCGGCCCTCGCCAAAGGCATTTCGCTGGCGCCTGCCACTGCTGCGGATGTTCTAGCTGTGCGAGGCGTAATGGAGACCAGTGTCGCCGATGACGACATATCAGGTTTGCGGGACACCCTGATCGAAGACTTCAAAGATTTGGTCAAGGCTTTTGTGGTCATGCGCGCAAGCGAGGGTAAAAAGCTATCGCAAGTCTTGGCGGGGCAAATAAACGAGATCGACCGACTGATAGCAGAAGCCGCATCAGTGATTGTTGCCAGGCGCAACGACATGGAGGCAGGATTCAAAGCGGCACTTGCTAGAATTGATGACGGCACAGTGACCATGGACGCTGGCCGCGTCGCTCAGGAAATGGCGGTTTTGGCTGTTAAGGCCGATGTCACCGAAGAAATTGACCGCCTGAGCGCCCATGTTGCTGCGGCGCGAGAGCTTATCGCAAACGGCTCACCAGTAGGACGCAAACTCGATTTTCTGGCGCAGGAATTCAATCGTGAGGCCAATACGCTCTGCTCGAAATCCCAACACACGGAGTTGACGAATATCGGGCTGGCATTGAAAACCACGATCGACCAAATGCGTGAACAGGTGCAAAATGTGGAATAATGGCTGCGCGTTGCGTCTCTGAGTATTTTTCGCAAGTTGAACGAGGAGGATCCGGGATGAGTGCGCGTAGAGGCCTGCTGATCATACTGTCTTCGCCGTCAGGGGCTGGCAAATCGACACTGTCTCGGCGTTTGCTGGATTGGGACCCTGCAATATCGTTTTCTGTTTCCGCCACAACACGCGCGCCGCGCGAGGGGGAAGTGGACGGCAAACACTATCATTTCATGACCAACGAGGCCTTTCGGCAGGACGCAGAAAGAGAGGAGATGTTGGAACATGCAGAGGTGTTTGGAAATTACTATGGCTCGCCCAAAGGGCCGGTAGAAACCGCGATAGGTGAAGGGCGCGACGTGCTGTTCGATATCGACTGGCAGGGTGCCCAACAAATCCAGAATTCATCACTGAGCCAACACGTGCTATCGATTTTCATTTTGCCCCCATCGATTGCCGAACTGCGCCGCCGACTGGAAGGACGCGGACAAGACAGTTCAGATGTCATTGCCGCACGCATGCAGAAGAGCTGGGACGAAATCAGCCACTGGGCCGAATACGATTATGTTTTGGTCAATGATGATCTGGACCGAACGGAGTCTGAATTGAAGGGTATTCTGGCCGCCGCACGTCTTCGGCGCAATCAGCAACCGGGCCTGAGTGACGTGGTGCGTGCGTTGCAGCAGGAATATGAGGAGATGACATGACCCTTTTCAAATTGGACGGCCATGCCCCGCAGGTGCATGAGGACAGCTGGGTGGCGCATGACGCAAATGTCATTGGCAAGGTGGTGCTGGAAGATTCCGCTTCGGTCTGGTTCTGTGCCACCTTGCGTGGTGACAACGAACTGATCACGGTTGGGGCCGGCACAAACATCCAAGAAAATTGCGTTCTGCACACCGATATGGGGTTTCCGCTGAGTATCGGGGCAGGCTGCACGATAGGGCACAAAGTCATGCTTCATGGATGCACCATCGGCGCGAACTCTCTGATCGGGATGGGGGCCACGGTGTTGAACGGCGCAAAGATCGGCGACAACTGCCTGATCGGGGCAGGGGCGCTGATCACCGAAGGCAAGGAGATACCAGACGGGTCCCTTGTGATGGGAGTGCCGGGAAAAGTCGTAAGACAGTTGGATGAGCCGACGATCAACGGGTTGATGCTTAGCGCGCTTGGATATCAAAAGAACATGCGGCGCTTTCGCGACGGGTTGAGCCCGGCTTGAGGTTATCTCTTTGAACACAGATGCTATATCTTCGCTGCTTGATGCTTTGCCGCTGCCTGCGGTTCTGATTGGACGCGGAGAACGCGTTCTGGGTGCCAACACGCGCGCCGGGGCTCTTTTGGGTGAAGGCCTCGTTGGGCGTCACTTTATAACCGCATTGCGGCAGCCTGCCATTCTGGATGCGATAGAGGCCAGCCTGCGCGACACTGACACGCGGACCACGCGATACTTGTCCAGCGATGGTTCGCAGGACACAGCGTTCTCGGTCACTTCTTCGCCAGTTCAGACCGAGGTGGGCCAAGGCATCTTGGTCTGTTTTGAAGATGTGACTCACCTTGAGCAAGCCCGCCAGATGCGTCGCGATTTCGTGGCCAATGTCAGCCATGAATTGCGAAGCCCACTGACCTCGTTGCTTGGTTTCATCGAAACCTTGCAAGGGCCCGCGCTCGGGGATACCGGCGCAACAGAACGGTTTCTGAAGATAATGGCCAATGAAGCTGGCCGGATGGAGCGGCTGGTGCATGATCTTCTTTCACTGAGCCGTGTTGAAGAGCAGCTTCGTGTGCGTCCGACAGAGCCTGTGAACCTGGCGGATATTGTGATCGGTGTCATGCATGCTCTGAAAACACAGGCCAGCGTCAACGGTGTGACCATCGTGACGGATCTGCCGGAGAGGCCGATTATCGTGCCGGGCGACGCGGATCAACTACAACAGGTTGTGACTAATCTCGTGGAGAACGCGATTAAGTATGGGGGCCGTGACAATCATGTTTTCCTGTCTGTGACGACAACAGAACAAGAGCCGACCGTCAGAGGGCCTGCGGCCGTCGTTACAGTCCGAGACCAAGGGCCTGGTATTGATCAGGTTCATATCCCACGGTTGACAGAACGGTTTTATCGTGTGGACAATCACCGCTCTCGCGAGGTCGGTGGGACAGGCCTTGGTCTGGCGATTGTCAAACACATCATAGGTCGGCACCGCGGGCGGCTCAGGATCGATTCGACGCTTGGCGAGGGCACCGAGTTTCGCGTTGTCTTGCCCACAGAATCACGCAGTTAAATGCGGTTTAGACGCCCATGACATCCGTGTGACGATGAAATTTTTCAACGTGTTCAGAGACATTTAGCTACGTCATAAAAGTGTTACGTATCTGTAACAAAAGCGTCGTGCTGGCGCGGTAGCTCCGGCGCATGGCCATCGCCCTGGATGGCTAATCGTAATCAGGAGTATTCCATGTCCTACGCAAAACTGACCGCCTCTACGATGGCGATCATTGCTGTTTCTGCCACCTCCTCTTTTGCACGTGACAACGTGCAGGTTGCTGGCTCTTCCACCGTTCTGCCCTACGCGTCGATCGTGGCCGAACTGTTCGGTGACAACACCGATTTCCCAACACCCGTTGTTGAGTCCGGTGGCTCTTCGGCAGGCCTCAAGCGGTTCTGCGAAGGTGTCGGCGAAAACACGATCGATGTGGCTAATGCATCCCGCGCGATCCGTGAAAAAGAGATCAAAGCCTGCGCCGAAAATGGCGTAACAGACATCATCGAAGTGCGCATTGGCTACGACGGTATCGTCTTTGCAAGCCAGCAGACCGGCCCGGCCTTTACGGCTTTTGAAGCTTCCGACATCTTTAACGCAATCGGTGCGAAGGTTCTCAAAGACGGCGCAATCGTCGACAACACCCACGAAACATGGGCTGAGTTCAACGGCGATCTGCCAAACACCGAAATCGCGATGTTCATCCCGGGCACCAAGCACGGCACGCGCGAAGTCTTCGAAGATAAGGTTCTTCTCAAGGGCTGCGAAGATACAGGCGCCATGGCCGCCATGATGGAAGCTGGCATGAGCGAAGACGACGCTGAAGATGCTTGCCTCGATGTGCGTCAGGATGGCAAATCCGTGGACATCGACGGTGACTATACAGAGACGCTCGCCCGCATCGACGCCAACACCAATGGCATCGGCGTTTTCGGTCTGTCGTTCTACGAGAACAACACGGACAAGCTGAAAGTGGCCACAATGGGCGGTGTTGCCCCGTCCACTGAAACCATTGCCTCTGGCGTCTACCCTGTGTCACGTCCGCTGTTCTTTTACGTCAAGAAAGCGCATATCGGCGTGATCCCGGGCCTCAAGGAATACGCCCAGTTCTTCACTGCTAACGAAATCGCCGGCCCCGGTGGCCCGCTGGCCACCTACGGCCTCGTTTCTGATCCGGAATTGGCTGACACGCAGGCTTCCATTGCCAGCGAAGAGACCATGGGCTCTGGTTCCTGATTTTAGCACCAATGCATTTCCCGGGGGCGGCGCTCTGTGTCGCCCTCGGTACCAGGCCCACTAACTAAAATACACTTCTGGGGCCCACCTCATAAGCTTTCTACGCGAATACACTTTATGGTGCGCGCGGCAGGCTCAAAGAAACGAACAAAGCTCTCGGGGGACGCATGCCTTTGTTCTGGCTCATCATGGTGGTGTTAGGGATTGCCGCCATCGGATTTGTTCTCGGGCGCCAGCGGGCTTTTGCCAGCGCAGGTGGAGAGATACGAGACCTTCACTCGCTTCCAAGTTACTACGGCTGGAACGTGGCTTTGAAAGCTTTGGTGCCAGCAGCGCTGCTGTTGATCGTCTGGCTGATCGCGCAGCCGCTTTACGTTAGCAGCACGGTATCGGCCACGTTGCCCGAAAGCGCCATACCAGAGGGGTCGACCCGCGGGCTTGTGATGGCCGAAGTGCGGCGCACCTCCGAAGGCCTCGAAAACGCCGTTGCAGAAGGTTTGATGGACGAGGGACTGGCCCGCAATGCGCGCGCCGATTTCACGGACATGACACAGCGCCTCAAGGATGCGGGCCAGATCGTAACCGCACAGATAACACAACCGGTGCTGCGCGCCGCTCAGTCCTTCAGGGTCATGAATTCAACGGGCTACCTCTACATGGCCATAGCGGTGATCGTGGTCGCAACGATCGGGTTTCTTTTCGCGCTGCGGGAAACACATGCAGAGTTTCGCGCGCGAAACGTTGTTGAAAATGGCGTGCGCGCGCTTCTCATCGGAGCAGCTTCAATCGCCATCCTGACGACGATCGGGATCGTTTTGTCCCTGGTCTTCAACACCTATGAATTCTTCACGCTCTATCCCGCATCAGAGTTTTTCACCTCGCTCACCTGGGCGCCGAGCTTTTCCGGCAGGGGAGGGGGATCTGATCTCGGGATAATCCCGCTCTTGTGGGGCACGCTTTACATTTCGATCGTTGCTTTGGCGGTCGCGGTTCCCATTGGCCTCTTCGCCGCGATCTACCTGTCAGAATACGCATCGAACAGAGTGCGCGCGTTTGCCAAACCGATGTTGGAGGTTTTGGCAGGGATCCCGACCATCGTGTACGGCCTTTTCGCACTTTTAACAGTGGGGCCCCTTTTGGTCAGCGTGTTCGGCGATAATGGCTTGGGGTGGATGCAGTCTGGGACGGCAGTTATGACCGCCGGGCTTGTGATGGGCATCATGTTGATCCCGTTTGTCAGCTCGCTATCGGATGACATCATCAATTCTGTGCCGCAGGCGATGCGCGACGGATCTTATGGGCTGGGGGCGACGAAATCTGAAACCATCAAACAAGTTGTCTTGCCCGCCGCCCTTCCGGGCATTGTGGGCGCCATACTATTGGCGGCATCCCGTGCGATCGGCGAGACGATGATCGTAGTTCTCGGGGCAGGGGCCGCGGCAAAGCTGTCTCTCAACCCGTTTGAAGCCATGACCACCGTGACCGCCAAAATCGTGAGCCAGCTGACGGGTGACGCTGATTTCGCCTCTCCGGAGGCGCTCGTGGCCTTTGCTTTGGGCATGTCTCTTTTCGTCATAACGCTCGGGCTGAATGTCTTCGCCCTCTACATCGTGCGCAAATATCGGGAGCAGTACGAATGACCGACATGCCCATGGAGCCTGGCCGTGTGAAAACGTCGCTTACAGCGGCGGACGCACGGACGAAGCGCCGTAACGCAGCCGAGACACGGTTCAAAGGCTACGGAATTGCCGCCATTCTTGTCGGCATCACATTCCTAGTGGTGCTCGCTGTGTCGATCATCCGCTCGGGTGTTCCGGCCTTCACCCATACCGTAATGGACGTGGAATTTGTGGTCACACAAGAAGAGTTTGACGCCGCCGAAAGCGAGCTGTTCAAGACCCAAGCTTATTTGCAACTATTCATTGGAAAGCTCTCTACGCAATTGGAGGAAAAGGGACTTGAGGTCGAGATTGACGATGCCGCAATCGAACGGCTTCTTGGCAAAGTAGGGTCCGACATTCGGGATTTCTATCGCGAAAACCCGGATGCTTTGGGAAAACCAACACGCTTTGAGCTTTCTGCATCGTCACGCGTTGATGGCTATTTCAACGGACGCGTCACCCGCGAAACCTTGGTGGATAGCCGCTTTTTGGAATTGAGCGATCTTGAGCTCGTTGACGCGCTTTTTGAGGCGGGCATCATCAAAGGCGCGTTCAATTGGAACTTCATCACGGGCGCGGATTCAGGCGTGGACAACCCCGGTGGCGCGGGCATTGGCGCGTCTGTCGTGGGCTCGTTCTTTATGATGCTTGTGGTGCTGTGTCTGTCACTGCCCATTGGCGTCGCGGCCTCAATCTACCTCGAAGAGTTTGCGCCCAAGAATCGGTTCACGGATCTCATTGAGGTCAATATTTCGAACCTAGCGGCGGTGCCGTCCATCGTGTTTGGCATTCTCGGGTTGGCCGTGTTCATTCAGTTTATGCACTTGCCACAATCGGCCCCCTTGGTCGGTGGTCTTGTGCTGACGCTGATGACCCTGCCCACGATCATCATTTCAACGCGAGCCTCTTTGCGCGCTGTTCCCCCATCCATTCGTGATGCCGCCCTCGGGGTTGGCGCGTCGAAGATGCAGGCCGTGTTCCATCACGTGCTGCCCTTGGCCATGCCTGGCATTTTGACCGGAACGATTATCGGGTTGGCACAGGCCTTGGGGGAAACGGCGCCTCTCTTGCTCATCGGGATGGTAGGGTTCGTGGCTCGCGGCTATCCTGAAGGTATCGTTGGTGGCTTCACCGATCCGAACTCGGCCATGCCTGCGCAGATCTACACTTGGGCGTCACGCGCGGACGTGGCCTTCTACGACAAAGCTTGGGGCGGGATCATCATTTTGCTGGTATTCCTGCTTTCCATGAACATCCTTGCCATCATCCTGCGTCGCCGCTTTGAGCGCCGTTGGTAAGAAAGGAATGACAATGTACGATGTACCAACGACGGAGCGTGGTGTGATCAGCAATGAGGTAAAATTCGAAGCCAAGAAAGTGCAGGTTTTCTATGGCGACACCCACGCCATCAAGGACGTAGATGTGCAGATTGCCGACAAGACGGTCACGGCTTTCATCGGGCCGTCAGGCTGCGGTAAGTCAACCTTTCTGCGCTGCCTAAACCGGATGAACGACACGATCGATATCTGCCGTGTCGAAGGCAAGATCCAATTGGATGGCGAGGACATCTACGACAAGCGCGTCGACCCCGTTCAATTGCGGGCCAAAGTAGGCATGGTCTTTCAAAAGCCCAACCCGTTTCCAAAGTCGATCTATGACAACGTGGCCTATGGTCCGCGCATCCACGGTCTGGCGCGCAACAAGGCGGAGCTCGACGAAATCGTGGAGACGTCCCTGCGCCGCGGTGCGATTTGGGATGAAGTGAAGGACCGCCTAGATAGTCCGGGCACGGGCCTCTCAGGGGGCCAGCAACAGCGCTTGTGCATCGCGCGCGCAGTGGCCACGCAACCTGAGGTCCTTTTGATGGATGAGCCGTGTTCGGCACTAGACCCGATTGCGACAAGCCAGGTTGAAGAATTGATCGACGAATTGCGGGCGAACTTTTCGGTGGTGATCGTCACCCACTCTATGCAGCAGGCCGCCCGCGTCAGCCAAAAGACCGCCTTTTTCCATCTGGGCAACCTGGTGGAGTTCGGCGAGACCAGCCAGATTTTCACCAATCCCAAGGATGAGCGCACCGAAAGCTACATCACCGGCAGAATAGGCTAAGGGACTAAAGAGCATGCAGGACACACATATCGCGTCCGCCTTTGATCGGGATCTGGAAACCCTTCAGGCGCAGATCATGAAAATGGGCGGCCTAGTGGAAGATTCCATTCTAAAGGCGGCCACATCGCTCGAAAAACGCGATGAAGAACTCGCAGAAAGCGTGGCCAAGGCCGACGCATCCATCGACGGGCTTGAAGAATGGATCAACGAAGAGGCCGCGCGCATCATCGCCCTGCGACAGCCCGCCGCCGTTGATTTACGCGTCA
>JBCBWJ010000080.1:0-8685 GCA_039817165.1 Pseudomonadota bacterium
TCAATGGGGTCGGCCCACCCACGCCAGCGACCTGGCCGACGGGCTTCTGACCATGGCGACACGCTGCCTTCAGCCGGATTT
Source organism: Pseudomonadota bacterium (assembly GCA_039817165.1). GTDB lineage: Bacteria > Pseudomonadota > Alphaproteobacteria > Rhodobacterales > Rhodobacteraceae > Roseovarius. Next base: position 82 of record JBCBWJ010000080.1, read on the forward strand.
TGCCGATTGGGGAATTTACCATTTGGCGGGCGCAGGCGAGACGAACCGCGCAGACATGGCGAAGGCGATCTTTGAAGACAGCGCAGCCCAGCGTGGGCCGGTTGCTGATGTGGTTCCGATTTCGACCGATGATTACGGCGCGGCTGCAGCGAGGCCACTGAACGCACGTCTCGACAGTCCAAGGGCAAAGGCGGTATTCGGCTGGACACCAGTGCCCTGGCGGCACCGGCTGACCGATACGGTAAACAGCCTGCTCGATGGGGAGCTTTCGTCATGAAGGGTATTATCCTGGCGGGGGGCGCGGGAACACGCCTGCACCCAATAACCCGCGCGGCGTCGAAGCAGCTTCTTCCGATCTATGACAAGCCAATGATCTACTATCCGCTCAGCGTACTGATGCTGGCCGGAATCCGGGATATCCTTCTCATCACTACGCCGCATGAGCAGGACCAGTTCAAGCGCCTGCTTGGGGACGGCGAGCAATGGGGGCTTTCGCTGACCTATGTCGCGCAACCGAGCCCAGATGGGCTGGCGCAAGCCTTTCTGCTTGGCGAAGACTTCATCGGTGGTGATAGCTGCGCGCTTATCCTTGGCGACAATATTTTCTACGGCCATGATCTGGAAGGCTACTTGCGGCGTGCCGCGGGCCTCACGAGCGGGGCCAGGGTTTTCGCTTATCGGGTCAAAGATCCTGAACGTTACGGTGTGGTTGGATTTGATCAGGACGGATGCGCGACCTCGATAGAGGAGAAGCCTCAGGTGCCCAAGTCCAGCTATGCCGTGACGGGTCTCTATTTCTACGATGCAACGGTGTGCGAACGAGCCAGGAGCCTCACCCCGTCGATACGCGGCGAACTCGAAATCACTGATTTGAATATGCTTTATCTTGAAGACGGTATGCTGGAGGTTGAGCGTATCGGCCGGGGCTTTGCGTGGCTTGATACGGGCACACCGGACAGCCTGCTGGAAGCGGGGCAGTTCGTGCAAACCATTGAGCACCGCCAGGGACTTAAAATCTGCGCGCCAGAGGAGATCGCGTTCCACAATGGATGGATCGATGGCGGCACGCTCACTGCGCTTGCTGAAGATCTTGGCAAGACCGAGTACGGTGCCTACTTGCGGCGCGTGGCCGCTGAAGGGTTCGCAGGCTGAGCGATGCCGAAATTTTCCGTTGTCATCGTGAACTACAACGGCGGGGCCTATGTACAGGGCGCGCTGGACTCCCTCGCCCAGCAGGACGAGCGGGATTTTGAGGTGATCCTCGTCGACAACGCCTCAGCCGATGGCTCAATAGACGCGTTGGACACGAGCGGATTGCCCGCCTTCACGCTCATGGCGGAGACAGAAAACCACGGCTTCGCCCGAGGCAACAATCTGGCCGCCAAGCTGGCCACCGGAACATGGCTTACACTCCTTAATCCAGATGCAGAGGCCGCGCCTGACTGGCTAACAAGGATCGGCGTAGCAATTGAACGGCTTCCGCACGTCACCATGTTTGCATCAACCCAGTACAATCTGCACGAGCCCGATGAATTGGACGGCGTCGGAGATGCCTATCTGATTTTCGGATTTCCTTGGCGGGGCGGGTTTGGCTGGCCCTCATCTGCATTGCCGAGCGAAGGCGAGTGTTTCAGCCCCTGCGGTGCTGGCGCGGTGTATCGCCGGGAGACGTTCCTTGCCCATGGCGGCTTCGACGAACGCCTGTTCTGCTTCTGTGAAGATGTGGACATCGGCTACCGATTCCGGCTCGCTGGCGAGCGATGCGTCTTTCTTCCTGACGCCGTAGTACACCATGCTGGGGGCGGGCTCGCCGGGCGCGCTTCCGACTTTTCCATCTACCATGGCACGCGCAATCGCCTTTGGATTTATATCCGCAACACGCCCCTTCCGCTGTTGCTGCTGACCCTGCCGGGACACGCGGCGTTGACGCTCTACTTGCTGGCGCGCGCAGCAATGATTGGCCGCGCTAGCTCAACCTGGCGCGGCCTGAAGGATGGTGTTTCCGGCCTTCGTGTCTTTACAGGACCATCGAACTGGTCGGTTCCAAAACGCAAAGCTAGCCTATGGACCCTCGCCCGCAGCATGGCCTGGAACCCCTGGAAAATGAGCAGTCGCGGCCCGCATGTGCGGCGGAGTTCTGCATGATGGTTTCAGACGCAAATACCGCGATACGGACGGCGGCGTCCTGATGGAAAACGGTTCGAGACCGCTACACTGCCAGCTTTCTTTAGAGTTTACCTCATGAACAAAAAAAAACGGATCGCTTTTCTGGGGCCGATATCGCCATTTCGCGGCGGCGTGGCGCGCCATACAACGCTGGTTGCTCAGGCCCTCAAAACCCGCACCGATCTTGAGTGTAGGGTGCTGTCGTTCCGCCGACTGTATCCAGAGTTCCTGTATCCGGGAGAAAGCGCCACTGACGAGCATCTGAAAACCGATCCATCCCTGGAAGCAGAGTTCATCGTCGATGCCGTCAATCCGTTGAACTGGCGATCGGTGGCAAAGGACATCAAGCGTTGGGGCCCCGACATCATTATGGTCCCCGCCTGGACATTCTTCGTGTCACCATGCCTGACAACCATTCTGAAGCTAGCAAGGACCGAAACCACGGAAGTGGTGATACTGGTGCACAATGACGCCGACCACGAAGCGTCTGGGTGGAAGAATTTTTTCAGCAATCTCCAGCTGCGACAGGCCGACCGGTTTGTTGCCCACTCTCGCGCGCTGGCGGGGTCGCTTGAAGCCGTTCATCCGAAAGCGTCAACGCGTGTCCACCCAATGCCAATCTTTGACGATTATCCAATCGCTACGGACCCGCCGGACAAGCGCGCCGGATTGGAGCTGCTCTTCTTCGGTTTTGTAAGGCATTACAAGGGAGTGGATACGGCGCTGGAAGCGCTGGCGAAAACCAAACGGCAGGATATAAAGCTCACGATTGCTGGCGAATTCTGGGACGACCGCGCGCCCTATGACGCTCTGATAGAAACCCTGGGGATTGGCGAACGTGTGGATATTATCGATCGCTATGTGAGTGATGGAGAGGCGGCCGGATTTTTTGCCCGCGCCGATGCCGTCGTGCTTCCCTATCGATCGGTGACGGGATCGGCAGTGGTCGCATTGGCCTACCATTACCTGAAGCCCGTGATCGCCACCAATTTGACGGGCCTTCTGGACGTCGTCTCGGCTGGAACGACTGGCTGGACGATGGACCCAGAGGATAGCGATGCCCTTGCCAATCTGCTCGATACGCAGATCACCCGCGTCGCCTGCGCCGATATGGCGGTTGGTATTGAAGCGTTCCGCGCCGTGATGAGCTGGGAGAATCTGGTCAAGATTGTTCTGGATGAAAATGCGCAACTGGCCCCGGCGGAGGCCAAGCTGTGAAGCACCCTGCCCTCATTTTCACAGGTGTCCTTGTCACACTCAGTTGTATCGTAATTTTTACCCGGGCCTTTGTCGGTGTCCTTGACGGAAACAGTGCCCTGATTACAGAGGGCGTAAAGCGGCTCCCGCTGGCGGTGCTTCTTTATGGTGGCTCGTTCCTGGCGTTTGCAGGATCATGGCACTTCGCGCTTCGCAGCGTTGGCGGGCAACTTCGCCTGGCTGAGAACTCAGCCATCCTCGCCACGACTCAGTTTGCCAAGTACATACCGGGGAACGTCGCACACCATGCAGGGCGAGCGGCCATGACCGCGCAAAAGGGCATAAAGGTCGAGCGGGTAGCGCTGGCCATGACCATTGAGATTATTCTTCTCATTGCGATTTGTGCCCTTCTGGCACTTCCCGTTGTGGGCGGACTTGCTGCGGTTTTATCCCTCGACCTCATGGCGCGCCCGATGCAGCTTGGCGGGATCGGTATCGTCGTTGTTGCCTTGGCAGTTCTTGGCTTTGTCCTGCTACGATCATCACGGTTTGCGCCACGACTAGAGGCCGCCGTGCTGCGCATTAAAACCCTCAAGATCAGTCAGCCGCTGAACCTGATCTGGACCAGCCTCTTCGTAGCTCTTGGCCTTGTTTCGGCGACCTTGTCCCTTGTTGCAACCGATCGCGATCCGACTGATTTCGGATGGATGCAGTTTGCCTTCGTTCTCAGCGTTTTCTCCGCAGCTTTCATCCTTGGACTGATTACACCCGGCGCTCCGTCCGGCATTGGCGTAAGGGAGGTCGTTCTGATGGAAGGGCTGGCCCCGGTGATGGATCAGAATGAGGCCGTAGCCGCCGCTCTGCTCTTCCGGGTCGCTACGTTTTGCGGTGACCTGATTATTTTCCTTGTCGGGCTTGTCATGCTCTGGATTCAACGCACACCTGATGGTGACGCCGAGGAAGACCGCGAGGCATGATCAACACGGTTCAAAGCGAGCTTGACCGGCGGTGGGCAACGATTGATCGATCCGCCATGTTGGATGCAATCTGCGTTGCGGTAGCGCTTGTTTTTGCACTGGCGCTAAACGGAGCCATTCCAGGGTGGAGCCTCTCCACCCTTGGGCAGTCTATCGTGATTGTCGGATACCCGATTGACTTTCTGAACTCAGGCTTTGGGACTCTGAAGGCATCGAGCTTTGGTTTGCCGACGAGCACACCCATGTCGACCTTGCTTGCACCGTCTATCGTCATGCAGCTTCCACTCGTGCTTGGGTTGCACCCAGCGGACGCTTTCTCCGTCACACTTGCCCTTTGGAGTGGTCTCGGATTCTACGGGGCTTATGCATTCTCACGATCGGCGGGCCTCGGCGCTCGAACATCGGCGCTTACCGCGCTCATGTGGTTCGCCTTTCCTATTGTCTGGAACTCAGCAAATTACAGCCACCTGCATTTTGGCTTCGTTATACTTCCCTTTCTTGTTCATATCGCACTTAGCGTATCGCGGCCTCCAAAGGGACGTCGCCACGAAGCGTTTGCGCGCTGTTTGACTTATGGCGCTGCGGCGCAGATCGCCGTGTTCACCGATGGTTACGCGTTCATGGTCTTTGCCGCATCCGCCACGTTGATTGGTGCAGCTCAGGTTGCGTTGGGCACCGTGCAGGAGAGGCACCGCGCCTTTGTTTTCCTGTTGCCTTTGCATATTGCAGCTTTCGCTAGCGCCTACGTACTCTACACCGCCTACGTTGGCGTCTCAGGATTTTCAGCCTCTTCCATGGATTTCTTCCGCGCCTGGGGCGCAGACCTGACCTTCCTGTTCGCACCGAGCCGAGGGACGCACTGGATCTGGGATACGTTGGGATTGAGTGTGGCGAGAACCCAGCAAGACTTCTTCGGCGACGCCTCCGTCTGGACAAGCACGTTCATCCTGCCGCTGATTTTGTTATTCGCCTGGCTGACCTGGCAACGGCGTATCGTCGATTCTCATATCGCAGCGTTTAGCGCGATGACTGTCGCCGGAATTTTTCTAGCCCTTGGCCCGTCTTTGAAGGTCAACTCTCAAAAGCCGGAAGGGTTTGGACCACTCATGCCGGCCGAATACGCTGTCACACCAACTGGATCTGCGCTGCTCTATACGCACATGCCAGGCCTGAAGAACACGCGCGCAACTTATCGATGGATGGCGCTTGCTTACCTCGGCCTGTGGGGCGGAGTCGTATTCCTGCTTGCCAGGACGCCTAAAGAAGATCGCAAAGCCGCTGTGGCAGCGACAACCTGCGCAACTCTCGCCTTCATGCCAAACCTGCCCGTTCACTTCGGGCAGAAACAAGCCATTCGCGACCAGTTTGTTTCCTTCGACCGTGATCTCGCGTTTCTTGAATCTCAAGTTGGCAACGCGCAACGCGCTCTGTTCCTGCCCCACGGTAATGACTTTGTGGCGAGCTATCTTGCACCGCGCTTAGGGTTTCGAACCTTCAATGTTGGCGGCGACAAGAATTACGACCTTGCCAGAGCCGCCTGGCCGTTGGATGTTGCCCGTGCGCAATTGTCTGCTTCGGAGATCCAACGCTACAGGGATATGCTGAATAGCGGGCTGGTTGATGCGATTGTGTTGCCAAAGTTTGACATGCTCTGGGGTGCACACGCGTGGCCCTCGCCGCCGATCAACACACATGAGATCGCTGCCATAACTTCCGTGTTCGAAAATGAGGAAACTTTCCGCGTCACGGACCTGACCCATGCCGCCACAATAAGATTGAAGACGCCGCTCGACGACCTTCCTCCATTGGACGGAATGAATGTCGCTGATAGTCTGGATGTTGAGGTGTCGCCGGCTGTTGGGTTTCAGAGCCAATCGGGATTGTTCACGGATGCGGGGCTTATTGCTGATCAAGCGACTGGATACATTTTGTTCGGGCCCTACCTGCCTCTGCGCGCGGGAACCTATCAGGTGACGCTTTACGGCTCCGTATCGCTAGCAGGCGAACTCGTTTTCGACGTCACTACAGATTACGGAGCGCAGACCCACGCCCAATACATTGTCTCAGCAACTGTGCAGGGCTCCAATTCAGAGCCATTCGTTTCTGTGGAGATCGTTATCGATCAGGACGTGTCGGGGCTAGAAGTCAGACTTCGAAGTGATGGCGAATCGACGGTGACTGTAGATCGTGTGTTGATCGAGCCAATCTAGGCATTTTTATCTCGCCCCTCGATCTCCGCTCGCAAGAGCCGTGTACGGACGTCTTCCAGCAATTGGCGATTGATCGACAGCAGGTCCGCCATCATCCCGAGCATGAATGACAGGAAGCCGGCCGTAGCCAGGACTGACAAGAGGATGAGGGATTGAATATTTCCCGCGCCCTGTCCCGTCACTGTCAACCAAATGAAGCGAATTCCGAGCGCAAAGGCCGGTATAAGGAACAAACCGCCAAGCATGAAGAAAGCCCGTAAAGGCTTGTAGATCATGAAGAACCTAGCAATCGTTCCGATTGACCGCTTGATATACGACGACATGCTCTTCACGAGCCGGGACGGGCGGAGATCCGGATTTACGTCAACCGGGATAGACGCCATCTTGATATTTTTCCGGCCAGCCTGAATGATCGTTTCAAGCGTGTAGGTGTAGTCATTGAAAACGTTCAGCCGCATCGCGGCGTCGCGATGGATCGCTCGGAACCCTGACGGCGCGTCGGGAATATTGCTGCCGGATGCAACGCGTACGGACCAACTCCCCAGTCGCTGAAGCGCCTTCTTGATAGGTGAAAAATGCGGGTGATCGACGATGGGGCGAGACCCGATCACATAGTCTGCCTCGCCGGAAATGATCGGCTTCACCAGCGCCGGAATGCACGAAGCGTCATACTGATTGTCTGCATCGGTATTCACGATCGTGTCTGCACCGAGCCGCAAGCTGGCTTCGATACCGGCCATGAAGCCTCTTGCCAGGCCCTGATTATATCGCAGCGATACGACGTGATCGACACCGTTTTCACGCGCTACTTTAACCGTGTCGTCTGTCGAGCCGTCATCAATCACGAGCCACTCGACAACATCATAGCCATATACCTCTCTCGGTAAGGCCGCGAGAGCGACAGCGAGGGTTCCGGCTTCATTGAAGCAGGGTATCTGTATTATCAGCTTACGGATAGAACGATCCTTGGCCTCTTTCAGGCTATCGGTCTTGAGGTCCACGGTCATTGTGCATCACACCTTTACTCAGCTGCCTGAGCCTGTTCCGGGGGTTCAGCTTTGAGGCTCAGCCGCTCGAGTGGAGCAACCAAAGTAGGTCGCCACATCGCAACACCCTCCTGAACTAGGAAGATTTCGGCCGATACCGCATTTGGCGGGATCGTCGTCTTCGCGATGTCAATCGACATGTAAACGCTCGACCCCGGAGGAACGACAAGTGGGAAAGATGATCGAGGTGCTGCGATCCCGGTGTCTGCGCCATCGCCCGTAAGTAGACGACAACCGAGATTGACGCTCATCACACCGTCGCCCTGCCCCGCGCTGGACCAATTGACCGTAGACAGATTATCGATTTTGACTGTGAATCGGAGAAGCTTGCCGAAGTCTTCCGGACCGCTGACAAGCGTAAGGCAAAAATCCGAGCGGTCAGGTTCAACCACGGGCTCCATCAGGCGCCAGATGTGCTCGCGACGCCGGCCAACAGGTTCATGCCGCATGGGCCAGACATCTGCTTCCACGCAGTCGCGTAGGCTCTGTGCACTCTCTTTCCATGTTGGCCAAGGTTTCTTGGGTGCCTTCGGCTTTGCCCGAGTTTTTCGTTTGGCAATCTTCTCGATCACGGCTCGAAGGCCATCGGAAGACCCAGTCTCGAAAAAATGCGTCGATGGCGCAGCAACTGTGACCTCCCGGAACACGTCGAGATCGCTCGCGATCACCATTTTCCCAGCACGTCCAGCTTCGACGATTGGCAGACCGAACCCCTCGGCATAGGACGCGGCTATAAGCGCATCGCAACCGTCATACAGCGCCTTCAAGGAAGCATCGTCCATGCGCGGATACCAGTTCAGTCGATCTCCAAGCGCTTCGTGATTTCGGATACGCGTCGCTAATGGCTCTGCACCCCATCCGGCTTTACCGACAATTTCGAGGCCGACATCTATGCCCCGCGCCCACGCCGCTTCCATTGCATCGAGCGCAACGGCATGCCCCTTTCTCGGTTCGAGTGTTCCGACCATGAGAAATGTTGGTCGGCTGAAAGACTTTTTGGGTGTCTCA
>JBCBWJ010000081.1:0-8653 GCA_039817165.1 Pseudomonadota bacterium
CTGATGCTGGCGCGTATGGCGCGGGCCGGGGCCTCGGGGCAGGCGCCCGTAGAGGCGGTCTCGGGCGAGGGGGCCGCGTTTCAGACGCTTGCGCCAAGTGCTCAAAAAGCGCGCGATTGGGCGGCTCTCGCGGTCGATATTGGCACCCGCTCGCGCCACGGTCGGGCGGTGAACCTTGACCCCGCCGCGCTTGTGCTGGATACGGTGCTGAAGCTGCAATCCTGCGCCAAAACCTGAGGTCCCGTGACCCCGATGGTCGAGATCACCGACAGTCATTGCCATTTGGATTTTGACACCTTCGCCCCGGAGCTGGACGAGGTGGTCGCCCGCGCGGTGGAGGCGGGCGTGACGCGGATGGTGACGATTTGCACCAAACTGCGTGTGGAGCCTTCGGTGCGCGCTTTGGCAGACCGGTTTGCCCCGGTGTTCTATGCCGCTGGCACCCACCCCATGAGCGTGGCCGAAGAACCCATGGTCACGGTGGAGGAGTTGGTCACGCTGGCCGCGCATCCGAAATTCGTGGGGATAGGCGAGACGGGGCTGGATTATCACTACACCTCTGATACGGCCGCCGCACAACAAGACAGCCTGCTTGTCCATATTGAGGCCGCGCGCCAGACCGGCCTGCCGCTGATCATCCATGCGCGGGCCGCCGATGAGGATATGGCCCGCATTCTGACGCAGGAGCACCGTGCGGGGGCGTTTGGTTGCGTGATGCATTGCTTTTCATCCTCTGCCGCGCTGGCCCGTGCCGCACTCGACTGTGGGTTTTACCTGTCCATGTCGGGGATCGCGGCCTTCCCCAAATCCTCTGAGTTGCGCGAGATTTTCGCGAGCGCGCCGGTGGATCGGATCTTGGTGGAAACGGACGCGCCTTACCTGGCCCCGCCGCCCTATCGCGGCAAGCGCAATGAGCCGGCCTATACCGTTCATACCGCGCACGTGGGCGCGGAGGTCTTCGGGATGGACTGGCCGGAATTTGCCGCCCAAACGCAGGCCAATTTTGACCGGCTTTTCGTCAAAGCGACGATGAAGGCTGCCGCATGAGCGTCGAGACACGGTTCACCATCCTGGGCTGCGGCTCGTCCGGGGGCGTGCCTCGGCTGGGCGGGCAATGGGGCGAGTGTGACCCGGCAAATCCGCGCAATCACCGGCGCCGCTGTTCCATGCTGGTGGAGCGGGAGACCCAAGAGGGAACAACACGGGTTTTGATCGACACCTCGCCCGATCTGCGCTCGCAACTTCTGGACGCGGGCATCGGCGAATTGGACGCGGTGCTATACACCCATGACCACGCCGATCACGTTCACGGGCTTGATGACCTGCGCATGATCGTTTTCAACATGCGCAAGCGGGTGCCGGTCTGGGCCACGGGGGCCACGCAAAACACGCTTTTGAGCAGGTTCGGATATGCATTTACCCAACCTGAAAGCTCTCCTTATCCACCGATTTTGCAAATTCACACTATAAATGGCGATGTTTCGATAAAGGGTGCAGGGGGCGAGATCACCTTCACACCTTTTGAAGTGAACCACGGCTCGATCGACGCTTTGGGCTTCCGCGTGGGCGATTTTGCCTATTTGCCGGACGTGGCGATGATCCCGGATTGGACCTGGCCCGCGCTGGAGGGCCTTGATTGTTGGGTTCTGGACGCGCTCAGACGCGATCCGCACCCCACCCATTCCCATCTGGCGCAATCGCTGGACTGGATTGAACGCATGGCCCCGCGCCGCGCCGTGTTGACCAACATGCACATTGATCTCGACTATCAGACCGTGGAAGACGAGACGCCAGATCACATCACCCCGGCCTATGACGGCATGGTGATTTCTTACCAGGAATAACGTCTTGCAGGCGCTTCTTGAAGTGATCCTGCCGGTGTTTGTGGTCATCGGGGCGGGGTATCTGGCAGTATGGCGGCGCTGGTTTTCCCAGGGCGGCGTCGACGGGCTGATGGCGTTCACGCAAAACTTTGCGATCCCGTGCCTACTCTTTCTGGCCATCGCGCGGCTGGACCTGAGCCAAAGCTTTGATTGGCGGTTGCTGCTCAGTTTTTACACCGGGTCGCTGTCAGGGTTCCTGTTGGGGCTGTTTGGCGCGCGCTACCTGTTTGCGCGGGATTGGGAAGACGCCGTCGTCATCGGATTTTGCTGCCTTTTTTCGAACTCCGTCCTTCTGGGTCTTGCGATCACCGAGCGAGCCTATGGTCCAGAGGCGCTTGAGGGCAACTACGCGATTGTCTCTGTGCATTCTCTGTTCTGCTATGGCATCGGGATCACCGTGATGGAGGTCGTGCGCGCCCGCGGCCGGGCGGGGGCGGCAACAGCGCGCAAAGTCGTCACCTCGATCTTCTCCAACGCGTTGATCCTTGGCATAGCGCTTGGATTTGTCTTCAATCTTGCCGCGCTCACCTTGCCGGTCTTTCTGGACACAGGGCTCAGCCTCATCGCGCAAGCCGCTCTTCCTGCAGCGCTTTTCGGGATGGGGGGTGTGCTGGCCAGTTACAAGGCGGAGGGGGATCTGCGCGTCGTGATCTGGATTTGCGCTGTGGCGTTGCTCATCCATCCTGCGATCACGCGCGGGCTTGGGATCGTGGTCGATCTGTCGGATGCGGGCACACGCTCTGCCGTGATGACGGCGGCGATGGCACCGGGGGTGAATGCCTACATCTTTGCCAACATGTACGGGCGGGCCAAGCGCGTGGCCGCGACATCGGTTCTGGTGGCCACGGCGCTGACGATCCTCACTGCGGCGGCTTGGTTGAGCTTTCTTCCCTAACCCGCTGACAGATCAGTCTTCCTTGGGTGGCGCGCCACCGGCAAAAGCGTTCCCATCGGCATAGTTGCAGGGCTCTTCCTGCATTTGCAGATGCAGACCCTCATCGGTGTAGGGGTGCGCGCGCGCGAGCGCCTCGTCGACCTCGATGCCCAAGCCGGGGGTGTCAGGCACGGTGACAAAACCGTCCTCGACCCGGAGGCCGCCTTTGATCAGCGCGTCATGGAACGGGCTTTCGATCGTTTCGGCCATCAGGATGTTGGGGATCGAGGCCGCAAGGTGGATGTTGGCCGCCCATTCGACAGGCCCGGCATAGAGATGAGGGGCCACCTGGGCGTTATAAACCTCCGCCATGGCGGCGATCTTCTTGGTTTCCCAAATGCCACCGGCGCGGCCCAAAGCGGGTTGCAGGATCATCGCCGCGCCGTCGCGCAGAACAGGGGCGAACTCGGCCTTTGTGCAGAGCCGCTCGCCCGTGGCCACGGGGATGCGGACCTGAGCGGCCACACGCGCCATCTGGGCCACATTGTCGGGTGGGATCGGTTCTTCAAACCACAAGGGCGAATAGGGTTCCAACGCTTGGCCAAGGCGGATCGCGCCGGCTGTGGTGAACTGCCCGTGGGTGCCGAAAAGCAGGTCCGCCTTGTCGCCCACGGCCTCCCGGATGGCTTTGCAAAACGCGACCGAGATCGAGATGTCCGACATGGCGGGCATGTGCCCACCGCGCATCGTGTAGGGCCCGGCGGGGTCGAATTTTACCGCTGTGTAGCCGCGCGAGACGCAATCGAGTGCGCTCTCTGCGGCCATGTCGGGCGAGGTCCAGAACGTGGTCAGGTCATGGTGGGGCAGGGGATAAAGATACGTGTAGGCGCGAATGCGGTCGTTCATCCGCCCCCCGAGCAGCGCATGAACAGGGCGGCCCCGCGCCTTGCCAAGGATGTCCCAACAGGCGATCTCAAGCCCGGAAAACGCACCGATCACAGTCAGATCAGGGCGCTGCGTGAACCCGGACGAAAACACGCGGCGGAACATAAGTTCAATGTTTTCAGGGTTTTCGCCCAGCATGTGACGCTCAAACACGTCACGGATCACGTGGGTCATTGCCGCAGGCCCCACCGAGGAGGCATAGCATTCGCCCCACCCGGTGATCCCGTCCTCGGTGGTCAGTTTCACCAAGATCCAATAGCGCCCGCCCCAACCCGGCGGCGGCGGGGCGGTGACGATGATGTCGAGATCGCGAAGCTTCATGGCAGGTGGTCCTTGGCTGTCACCGCAGCCTGACCTTGATTGGCAAAGCGGTGCAAGTGCGAAACGCCCGATCACCCCGGAGGAGTCGGGGATTTTGCGGGTTTTGAGCCCCAAAAGAGGACGAGCGCAATCACCGTCAGCACCAGCGCCGCGAGGAACGGCGCGCCGGGCAGATACACCGCACCGCCGGGCCGGGTGGCTATGGCAAAGACAAAGGTCATCAGCATGGGCGCGAGGATCATGGCCAGCGCGCTCACCGAGGTGAGAATGCCCTGCAATTCGCCTTGCGCGTTTTCAGGGATTTGTTTGGACATGATCGCCTGCAGCGCGGGCCCCGCCATCGCCGCCATGGCCGAGATCGGCGTCAGGATCAGCGCGACCGTGCCATTGGTCAGGAAGGCGAGGATCGGAAAGGCGATGATCGAAAAGCCAAAGCCCAAAATGACCGTGTAGAAATCCCCCAGCCACGCGATGGCCACCCGGATAAGCCCGCCCTGGACCACGGCCATGGAGATGCCGAAGACCGCCAGCGACAGCCCGATCATCGCGGGCGACCAGCCGAAGCGGGCTTGGGTGAAATAGGCCCAGATCACCGGGTAAACATTGGTGGCCATCTGAAACAGCAGCAGAACGATCAGCAATCCAGCCAGCCCCGGCAGCGCGCGGATTTGGGTGAGGGCGCCAAACGGGTTGGCGCGGACCCAGGAAAAGGGCCGGCGGATCTTGTCGGTCACCGTTTCGGGCAGGATCAGCAGGCCGAAAATGAAATTCGCCCCGGCCAGCGCGGCGGCGGCGTAAAAGGGCGCGCGGGTGCCCATATCACCGAGGATGCCGCCGATCACAGGCCCCAGCACGAACCCCAGCCCGAAGGCCGCACTCACCAGTCCAAAGCCCGACGCGCGGTTTTCGCGGGCGGAGGTGTCGGCCATGTAGGCCAGCGCTGTGCCATGCGTGGCGGCCGTGATCCCCCCGATGATGCGCGCTACGAGCAACAGCCAAATGCTGGAGGCGAGCGACATCACGACGTAGTCGAGCGCCATCACGAAGAGCGAGATCAGCAGCACAGGGCGGCGGCCAAACCGGTCGGAGAGGTTGCCGACGGTGGGGCCAAACACGAATTGCATCACGGCAAAGGACGTGGCCAGAACGCCACCCCAAAGCGCTGCGTTGGCGAGCGTCCCGCCGCCCACCTCAAGCAGCAGCGCAGGCATCACAGGCAGTATAAGGCCGATGCCCATGGAATCGATCATCACAGTCATGAGGATGAAAATGGTGGGGAGCCTTCCGGACATGGTGCGACTTAATCCGTTTCAGGTCGCGCGCGCAATGCGGATGCAACCGACCGCGCGCTCTAACCCGCTACGTGACCGATTTCCTTGAGAAACCCACCAAGCAACGCGGCATAGGCCTCTGGCTGTTCGACGCAGGGCAGGTGGCCCGTGCGGCGCATCAGCTCAAATCGGGCGCCGGGGACAAGCCCAACGGTTTCGCGCACCAGATCGGGCGGGGTCGCGCCATCCTCGGAGCCCGCAATGCCCAAAAGCGGCAGTCGCAGGGCCGCCGTTGGCGTGTAGAAATCGGTGCCCGCAATGGCCTCGCAACAGCCCAGGTAGCCCTCCTGCGATTGGGCGAGCAGCACGGCGCGCCAGTGCGCCACATCCCCTGTCTTGAAGAAATCGCGCGAAAACCAGCGGGTCATGATGTCGTCCGCGGCGCTTTCCAGCCCGCCCGCGCGGATCGCATCAACCCGAGCCTGCCACATCTCGCGAGAGCCGATCTTGGCGGCGGTGTTCGACAGCACCAGCGCGCGCACCAGATCCAGCCGCTTGGCCGCCAGCCCTTGCCCGATCAACCCGCCAATCGACAGCCCCACAAACACCGCGCCTTGCAGGTCCAGGTGGTCCATCAGCGCCTCTGCATCCCGCACCAAAGCGCCCATTGTGTAGGGCGGGGCGGGCACGCTGCTGGCCCCGTGGCCGCGCTTGTCATAGCGGATGAGGCGCAGGCCCGGCGGCAGATGCGGCAGCATGGCCTCCCACAGGCTGAGATCCGTGCCCAGCGAGTTGGCAAAGACCACCGGCGCGCCTGCGGGGTCCCCCTCTTCGCGGTAGTGCAAGGTCACATCTTTCAGCTCAAGCAGGCTCAATAGGGCAAACCCACATAGCTCATCGCGAGGTTACGACGCGCGGCCTCGCTGTCTTCGAGATAGGCCAGTTCGGCGCGTTGCATCGACAGATCAAACTGGGACTGCTCGGGGAACCGGTGCAGCAGGTTGGTCATCCACCAGCTGAACCGCTGGGTTTTCCAGACCCGTTTCAAAGCGGTGTCTGAATAATTTTCCAGCCCGTGATCATCGCCGTCCGCGTAATGCCGGGTCAAGGCACGGCTCAGGTAGTGCACGTCGCCGGCGGCGGTGTTGAGGCCCTTGGCCCCTGTGGGCGGCACGATATGGGCGGCGTCGCCTGCCAGATAGAGCCGCCCGTATTGCATCGGTTCGCACACAAAAGACCGCAAGGGCGCGATGGATTTGTCGATGGAGGGGCCGGTGATCAGCTGATCGACCGCTTGTTCTGGCAGGCGGCGTTTGAGCTCTTCCCAAAAGCGCGCGTCTTCCCAATCGTCGGGACTGTCCGAGAGCGGGCACTGGATGTAGTAGCGGCTGAGCTCTGTGCCGCGCATGGAGCACAGCGCAAACCCGCGCGCCGAGTTGGCATAGATCAGTTCATCGTCAATGGGCGGGGTGCGTGACAGGATGCCCAGCCAGCCGAACGGGTAGGTTTTTTCGAACTCGCGGCGCTTGTCCTCGGGGATCGCCTGACGCGACGGGCCGTGATAGCCGTCGCACCCGGCGATGTGATCGCAGTGCAGGGTTTTGGATTGGCCGTTCTGGGTGAAACTGATCCAAGGCGCGGGCCCTTCGATGTCATGCAGCGCGACATCCTCACAGTCAAAAAGCGTGACCCCGCCTGCCGCGTCACGCGCCTCATAGAGGTCTTTGGTCAGCTCGGTCTGGCCGTAGACCAGCACGGTGCGATCCGTCAGCGCATTGAAATCTATGCGAAAAGCGTGATCATCATAGGCCAGCAGCGTGCCATCATGAACGAGCCCTTCGGCTTGCATCCGCGCGCCCACACCGGCCTCTTTGGCCAGTTCCGTCAGCCCCGTCTCAAGCACACCGGCCCTGATCCGCGCCAGCACATAGTCCTTTGACCGGCGTTCCAGCACCACCGTGTCGATCCCCTGACGCATCAGGAGTTGCCCCAGCAAAAGCCCCGCAGGCCCGCCGCCGATGATGGCCACCTGACAGCGCATCACGTCAGATCCATATGCGCCATGATCTGCCCGTGATCGGAGGCCAGTTTGTTGTACGGCGCTTCCGGGTGAGAGCCGTCGGTCAGGTGGTCGTTGAAGACCGAGAAATAGCGCATTTCGCCCAACCGGTCGGGGTTGTCAGGGTGGAAATGACGGCTGAGGAAAATCTGGTCGATGCTTTCGAAATTGCCCCCGAAAGCAGAGGTATAGACCATGTCGCGGGTGGATTTGCGCACGAAAAGCCGCTCTGCGGAATGCAGGCGGACCCGCTCGACATCCTCGGTGATCTGGAGGTGTTCGGCCTTGGAGTAGCGATCCTTGTCGGTCTGTGCATCGTGGCGCAGCATCCAGGCGTAGTTGCGAAACGGCGTCTCGCCGGTGATGATTTCAGTGCTCACCGCATGCTCGCCATCGTTGAAATCGCCAAGCACCATCACAGGGTTGCCCTGTTGCAGCTCTTCCACCACCGCGCGGCGCAGAACCCAGGCTTCTGCCATCCGCCTCACTGCGGCCCGCAAGCTGCCCATCGCGCGCCCCAGCGGGTCATATTGTGTCAGATCGGCTTCCGGCGGATGGTCCGCCCCCTCGGGGGTGTCATACTCGCCCAGCTTGGATTTCAGGTGGCAGTTGAAAACGGTGATCACCCGGTCTCCCACCGGTACGCGCACCTTGAGGATGGGGCGAGAGACACGGCGCAAAACGTAATGTCCGGCATCCGCATCATCCAGCCCCCGCAAGGGTTGAAACGGAATGCGCAATGGCGTGTCGAGGTCCTGAATGATCTCGGGCGCGCCCACAAATCCAAGGCGTGACAGCACCGCCACGCCCGGGCGGCGGTGTCCCGGCGCGCCAGTGTCGGCGGCATTGGGCGCAAAGGCCAGCGTGGCCTCAGAGTACGGCTCTACCTTGAGCTTTCGAAAGATTGCCTTGCGGTGATAGCGCTTGGTTTTGTCCGGCACGCTGGCGTCGTTCAAGGCCTCTGCCCGGGCAGAGGTTTCATCCACCACGGCGCGCAGGGCATCTTCCTCGAAAATCTCCTGAAAGCCCACGATATCGGCGTTCATCGTCAGCAGCTGATCGGCCATCCAGTCGAGCTTCCACGCGAATTCCTCCGGCGTGTAGGTCTGGAATTTATAGTATTCCTTGTCCGCACCGATCAGGTTTTTGACATTGAAACTGGCGATGGTGAAACGGGTCATGGCATGTCCTGAGCAAGGGCGCGGGCGAACATTGGCGCGTCCACATTGCCGCCCGAAATGGTGCAGATCACGATGTCGGCCTCGATCTCTTCCGCATGAAAGAGCGCCGCCGCCAGGGC
>JBCBWJ010000082.1:0-8650 GCA_039817165.1 Pseudomonadota bacterium
GCGCGAGTTCTTTGTGATCGCCACCCAGAACCCGATCGAGCAACAAGGCACCTATCCGCTGCCTGAAGCGCAGCTCGACCGCTTTCTGTTCAAGCTCAACATCGAGTTTCCACCCGCCGATGTGGAAATGTCCATCCTGCAGCGGCACGCCACCCAATCCCTGGACAGCCGGTCGGAAACCAAGGGCACGGCCAAGGTGCTCAATGCAGCAGAGCTCGCCGAAAGCCGCGCAATCATTGACGGCATCATCCTCGAAGACGAGATCCTGGACTATATCCTGCGGCTCGTCCGCGCGACGCGCACCGATGCTGAGATCGCCTTTGGCGTGTCGACACGCGCTGCCGATGCCCTGGCCGGGGCGGCCCGTGCGATGGCCGCGCTGTCAGGTCGGGATTTCGCGATCCCGGATGATGTGAAGACGCTCTTCACCCCCGCCATGCGCCACCGTATTGTCTTGGGTCCCGGCGCAGAAATTGAGGGCCGGGACGCCGATCAAGTGCTGGAAAATATCCTCAACCAGATCGAGGCCCCAAGATGACGCGTCCGGGATGATCCGTCCGTCGCGCAACCTGCTTGCCTTGGGGCTTGCCGCGTTGCTGGCCAGTGTGCTGATCGCCGTCATCAGCCCGGCCACGCCGGGGGCCGCCCTTGTGCTCTGGGCGGTGCTGGGGCTGGTGGCCGTGGTCGACATTTTCAGGACCGGGCCGCGGCGCAGTGATCTGGTCTTCGATGTGCCGCCCGAGGTGTTCGTTGGCGAAACGGTGGATATTATCCTGTTGGTCAAACCCTGGCGGCCGGGCATGCGCGCGCAGCTGGACTGGCCGGTGGGCCTCAAAGGCGAGGGCGAGATCACCTTTGAGCGCCACGAGGGCCATGCTGAGGCCGTGATCCCCTGCCGGGCTGTGCGGCGCGGCACGTGGGACATCGGACAGGTCTGGCTGAAATGGCCATCGCGCCTTGGCCTTTTTGAGTATGTCCCCCGCATGCCCACTCAGATCGCGGTGAAGGTGGTGCCCAATATCCGCCTTGTGCAATCGGGCCAGATCACCACCACAGTCACCTCCACGCTTTACGGTGTGAAGGAAAACCGCGCGATCGGGGACGGCTCGGAATTTCACCAATTGCAGGATTTCGTGCGAGGGATGGATGTGAAAGCCATCGATTGGAAACGCTCCGCCCGCCGCCGCGCGCTGGTGGTCAAGGAATTGCGTGCAGAGCGCAACCACCATGTCATCGTCGCCCTCGACAACGGCTATCTGATGCGCGAAGAGATTGCGGGCCTGCCGAAGATTGATCATGCCATCACGGCCGCCCTTGCCACCGCCTGGGCCGCAGCCATCGGCGGTGATCTTGTGGGCTTTTACGCTTATGATGTGCAGCCTTCGATCTTTGTGCGGCCAGAGCCCGGGCGCACCGCTTTTGCCCGGTTGCGCAGCCAGACCGCAGAGCTGGACTATGTCAGCCGAGAGACCAACCACACGCTCGCCATGGCGGGTCTCAACGCGCGCACGCCCAAGCGCAGCCTGATCATCATTTTCACCGATTTTGTCGATACGACCTCGGCGGAATTGCTCATTGAAAACATCCGCGTGCTGACCAAACGCCACTTGGTGATCTTTGTCACCCTGCGCGATCCGGCCCTTGAGCAGATGGTCCACACCGCGCCGGACACGCTTGACAACGTGGCCTCGCTCGTGGCGGCGGGCGCGTCCTTGCGGGAACGTCGGCTGGTGCTGGAGAAACTGGCGCGTCTGGGGGCCACCATCGTGGATGCAGAACCCGGCGCCGTCACGTCGCGGCTCATCTCCACCTATCTTGAGATCAAAGCGCGGGAGCTCATCTGATGGAGGCCAAGGAATATATCCGCTCCGCGCGCTTTCGGGAGGAACGGGAGGCGGATTGGAAACGCCTTGAGGCGCTGGTGCAAGAGGCCGAGAGCAAAGGCGTCACGGGGCTGAGCTTCATGCAGGCCCGCGATCTGGCAGCCCTTTACCGCCAGGCCACCACGTCGCTGGCCATTGCGCGCGAGATATCGCTCGACAAGGCGCTTCTGGCCTATCTGGAGGCGCTCACCGCGCGCGCCTACCTCAGCGTTTATGCCCCTCAGGAACGTCTGGGCGGCGTTCTGACCAAGTTCCTCACCCAAGGCGCCCCGCAGGCCATGCGACGGTCCTGGGCTTTTATCCTGCTGGGGTTTTTGTGCATGGGGCTGGGGGCGCTGTCGGGGTATCTGTTGTTTTTTGACGATGCCGCCTGGTATCACGTCTTCATGCCCGAAGGCCTGGCCGGGGGCAGGGGACCCGGCAGCACGACAGAATTTCTGCGCGGTGTCATCTACGACGACGACCCTGATGCGCGTGGCCTTGGGGCCTTTGCAACCTTTCTGTTTTCCCACAACACCCGTATCGCGATCTTTGTGTTTGGGTTGGGCGTGTTCCTTTGCGTGCCGGCGATTGCACTGATTTTCTACAACGGGCTGATGTTCGGGGCCTTTGTCGCGCTGCATGTGGATCGCGGGCTGGGCTGGGACATCGCGGGCTGGCTCTCGATCCACGGCGTCACAGAGCTGTCGGCGATTTGCGTGGCCTGCGGGGCGGGCCTGCAACTGGGCTTTGCGGTGCTCTTTCCCGGGCAACGCACCCGCGCACGCGCGTTGAAAGAGGCGGGGCGCGATGCCACGAAACTGGCCCTTGTGGCGGCGCTCATGCTGGTGGCTGCGGCCCTTCTGGAAGGGTTCGGGCGGCAATTGGTGCAAGACATGAACACGCGGCTCCTCATTGGCTGGGGGGTGGGTGCGCTTTGGGTGGCGTGGTTCATGCTCGGCGGACGGGGCCGGTCATGAAGATGTGGCGGCGCGCCCCCAAACCGGACATGTCCCGGCCCGGCGAGCTTTTGCCGCCAGAGGGCGTTCCCATTCACCTTGGCATCGCGGGCGTTGGCGTGCGCATGGGGGCGCAGATCGTTGATCTCTTGCTCACCCTCGGGGCGGCGATTGCGCTTCTTATCCTGCTGGGCTCGCTTGATCTGACGACGGCGTCCACATGGGGGGCAATTGCCGCCATGCTCTTTTTCTTCACGCGCATTCCCTACTATGTGCTGAGCGAAATACTCTGGAACGGGCAAACTCTGGGCAAGCGTTTGATGAAGATCAAGGTGGTGTCCAATGACGGGGCCTCGCTTACCATTCACGCGCTTGTGGTGCGCAACCTGATGAAGGAGGCGGAAGTGTTCCTGCCGGGCACGCTGCTGCTGACGCTCAGCGCTGGTGACCCGATCTATACGCTCATCGCGCTGGCGTGGATTTTCGGCACATTGCTCGTTCCATTGTGCAACAAGCGCCGTCGGCGTCTTGGGGACCTGATCGCGGGTACGTACGTAATCCATTTGCCGCAACCGGTACTTTTGGCCGATGTCGCCACCTATGCGGCCCCCAAAACAGGCAAGCCAGAAGACTTCACCTTTCTGTCGCATCACCTTGACCACTACGGCGCGTTCGAACTGCAGACGCTGGAAGACCTGTTGCGTGCGCAGAAAACCGGTCTGCCCTACGAGACCAGCAAGACCTATTCCGATACACTGGCAAAAGTGGTCGACAATATCCGCCGTCGGATCGACTATGCCGACAAGGTCACGCCCGACCAGCACGTGCGTTTTCTGCAAGCCTTCTACAACGCACAACGGGCGTATCTTGAGCAACGCCAGCTGTTCGGCGAAAGACGGTCCGACAAGCACTTTGACGCGGCCACTGACGCGTCAGAGACGGACAGCACAGCTTGACACCTGCGACTTGCCCCATCCGCAAGATCGAAATCACACTGTTGACAAAAGCGTGATTTCGCCGCGCTATGGTGTCAGCGGCATCGCGTGCCTCGCGCGCCATGTGCGCGCATTTTGGGACAGAAAACAGGACACATCATGGCAGATACGTCTTCTGCGGCACCAACCCAATCCTTGGGCGTGGGTGCCCTCATTTCAGAAAGCTTTTCCATTCTCTTCGGCAACATCCCGGCGGTGATCATGATCGGCTTCGTGCCGATGTTTATCAGCGCCATGATTGGCGGTCTGCTGAACGGCTGGGGCTCATTGCTGGGCACCACCCCGCCGGATTTCACCTCCGGGGGCTCTATCGTTTTGTTTGTCATCTCGTTGATCCTGCAAATGGGGATCTACGGGATCATGATCGCGCTTTTGGTGCAGATGGCCTATGACGTGAAACTGGGTCGAAAGCCCAATATTTTTCGCTACTTCGGCCCGGCGATGAGCGCGCTGGTACCGCTTTTGCTGGTGACCATCGCAACCACCATCATCATCGGACTGGGCTTTGCCGCACTCGTCATTCCGGGCATCTGGCTTTACGCCGTCTTCAGCGTTGTCGTGCCCGCCATCGTGATTGAGCGTGCAGGCTTTGGCGCGTTCGGACGCTCTCGTGCGCTGACCAAGGATTTCCGCTGGCCCATCGTTGGGCTGTTGATTGTCATCGTGATCTGCATGCTGATCATTGGTGCCATCTTTGGCGCGGGCATCGGCCTTGTTGTATACACGCTGGGCAGCGGGATTGTGGGCACGGTCACTATGGTCTTGGTGATCTCCGTGATCAATGGCTTCACCTACTCCCTGTCGGGGATTTCGGTGTCTTTGATCTATGCCCGTTTGCGCGAAATCAAGGAAGGCGTCGGCGTCGATCAACTGGCGTCCGTGTTCGAATAAAAGCAGTGGCGGGGGTGACCCCGCCACACGTGTCGCGTCTTGTTCCTGCCCCGGACGCTTGCTACACCCGAGCCGGAGCAGAAAGGACGTAGCCAATGCGCGCGGAAATCGAACAGACCGTCTTGGACATCGAAAACTCGCTGGAGCTTTTGCGCCAGCGTATGGGCTGGGATACCGCGAAACATCGGCTGGAAGAATTCAACGCCCGTGTCGAGGATCCCAATCTCTGGGACGATCCCGCCAAAGCCCAAAAACTGATGCGCGAGCGGCAAGCGCTGGTTGACGCCATCGACACCCATGACGGCATAAAGCGCGACCTGTCCGACAATGTCGAGCTTATCGAACTGGGCGAGATGGAAGAGGACGCCGAGGTCGTGGATGAGGCCGAAGCCGCGATCAAAACGCTTGCCAAGAAGGCCGCCGCCAAAGAGCTTGAAGCCCTGCTGGACGGGGAGGCGGACGCCAATGACACATTCCTTGAGATCAACGCGGGCGCGGGCGGCACGGAAAGCTGTGATTGGGCGTCGATGCTGGCGCGGATGTATGTGCGGTGGGCCGAAAGCCACGGATATACCGTGGAACTGCAATCGGAAAGCTCGGGCGATGAGGCGGGGATCAAGTCTGCCGCCTACAAGATCTCGGGCCATAACGCGTATGGCTGGCTCAAGTCGGAGTCTGGCGTGCACCGTTTGGTGCGCATCTCGCCCTTTGACAGTGCCGCCAAGCGTCACACGTCGTTTTCGTCCGTGTGGGTTTACCCCGTGGTCGACGACAATATCGAGATTGAAGTGAACCCAGCTGATATCCGCTTGGACACCTACAGGTCTTCCGGCGCGGGCGGGCAGCACGTCAACAAGACGGATTCTGCTGTGCGCATCACCCACCACCCGACGGGCATTGTCGTGACCAGTTCGGAAAAATCCCAGCACCAGAACCGTGACATCGCGATGAAAGCGCTGAAATCGCGTCTGTATCAGTTGGAACTCGACAAACGAAACGAGGCAATTGCCGAGGCCCATGCCGGCAAAGGCGATGCGGGTTGGGGCAACCAGATCCGGTCCTACGTGCTGCAGCCCTACCAGATGGTCAAAGACCTGCGCACCAACGTAGAGACCTCTGACACCAAGGGTGTGCTGGACGGCGACCTTGATGAATTCATGGCGGCGACCCTTGCCATGGATGTGAGCGGCAAAAGCCGGGCCGAGGCGCAGAGTGACGATCTTTAAGTCCGCCACGCTTGTTCGGGGGGTAATCCCCAAACACCCGCTATGTTTCAGACATTAGGACAGAAGGGCCACGCGAGATGCATGAGACGCCTCTGAACTTGAGCGCACGAGAGCAGGTGAGCGCGGTTGTACAAGGGCGTCTGACGGTTGAGGCATTGATGGAGGCGACGTTGATGCGCGTGGCCGCGACCAATGGCACACTGAATGCCGTGGTGGCCATGCGCGACGTAGAGATCCTTTTGGGGGAGGCGCGCGCGCTTGATAAGGCCGGGCCGCGAGGGCCATTGGCCGGTTTGCCCACCGCGATCAAGGACTTGCACGAGGCGCGCGGCCTGCCCAATTCGCAAGGCTCTGCGATTTTTGCGGGGCAGATATCGGTTGCGGATGATCCTCATGTGGCCCGCATGCGCGCGGCGGGCGCCCTGTTCATCGGCAAGACCAATGTGCCGGAATTCGGCCTGGGCTCGCACAGCTACAACCCTGTCTTTGGCGTGACCTGCAACCCGTATGCGCCGCATTTGAGCGCTGGCGGCTCATCGGGCGGGGCCGCGGCGGCCCTCGCGGCTGGCATGATGGCGTTGGCGGATGGCTCTGACATGATGGGGTCGCTGCGCAACCCGGCAGGGTGGTGCAATATTTACGGGATGCGCCCCACCCACGGCCTCGTTCCGGGGGCAGAGGGGGGCGATCTTTACCTGCACAAACTGTCCACGCGCGGGCCGATGGCGCGCAGCCCTGATGATCTGGCGCTGTTTTTGGATGTGCTGGCGGGATCGCAGACCTTTGAGGCGCTGACCCCCCGCATCGAGGGCCTGCGCATTGGTTGGCTTGGCGATTGGGGCGGCGCGTTGCCAACGGAGCCCGGTATCTTGTCCTTGTGTGACAGTGCGCTTGGCACATGCGAGAGCTTGGGCGCGCCGGTCACGGCCCTTGGTGCGCCGCTTGCGCGAGAGGTGATCTGGGAGGCATGGACCGATCTGCGCTCGTTCACCGTCGCGGCGGAGGCGCAGGATCTTTACACCGATCCCGCAACGCGTGCGCAGTTGAAGCCGGAAGCGGTGTGGGAGATTGAGCGCGGTTTGGCGCTGTCGGCGATGGAGGTTCATGCCGCGAGCCTGAAACGCTCAGACTGGCACCGCGCGGCGATGACGCTCTTTGAAACCTACGACCTCTTGGCGCTGCCAAGCGCGCAGGTGTGGCCGTTCGCAGTTGAGACGCACTGGCCGGGTAGCATTGGCCGGGTGCCCATGGACACGTATCACCGCTGGATGGAAGTGGTCGTGCCGGCAAGCCTTCTTGGTCTGCCCGCAGTCTGTGTGCCCGCCGGGTTCGGAGAGACCAGATTGCCCATGGGCCTGCAACTCATTGGGCCGCCCGGGTCTGATCGAAAGGTGCTCGAGGCCGCGGAGGCGTATCACCGGGCAACGCACTGGCCGCAAACGCGCCCGCCTGAGATGATCTGAGCACAATGGACTCATTTAGGGGTATATTGGTCGCAGCAGACACTTTTTGATTGTGTGGCTTTGGGGTTTTGCCTTTGATCGTCGAAGCAACGCTACTTTGGGGTTCTTTATGCTGAAACACATCACCGCTTTTGCGATAAGTGCCATTTTGTTGGCCTTTTGGGCGCAAGAGGGCCACGCGCAGGCCCGCACGACGACGCCAATGATCGAAAAGCCGTCTGTTGTGGAGTACGGCTTTCGGCCCTACGGCAACATCATGATCGCAGCGATGGTGCGTGATGTCGGCGGCAAAACCGCGGTCTGTGGTTTCTGGGCCGTGAGCAGCCGGCTTCAGGCCTATGTCATTGCCACCAAGCTGGACCGCCGCGCCCGGCAAACGACGACCATCTTGCTTGGCAAAACGCGCCTTTTGAAGGGCGTGGATTTCATGAACAAGGTGTCGATGGATGACTTTGCCGTGGGCACCCAGGCGCGCTGTCAGGTGACGACCATTCCATGGCAGGCCGGGTTTTCGGGTCAAAAGCTGGAATTCTCAACGCCGCGCCTCACCACGCGAAGTTGAGCCAATCGGCGGACAAGACGCATAGGGGTTTGGCCTCAAGGCGTTTCTGCGGCTTTGGCCGCGTCCCATAGCCGGTCCATTTCTTCCAGCGTTGACTGATCGGGGCGGCGGCCATCGGCGGCCAGGGCGGCCTCTATCGCCCCGAAACGCCGGGTGAATTTGGCGTTGGCGCGGCGCAAGGCCACCTCAGGGTCGACCTTCATGTGGCGCGCGAGATTGGCCATGACAAACAGCAGATCGCCCATTTCCTCCTCCACTTTGTCCTGAGGCAGTGTTTCTGCGGCCTCGGTCAGCTCTGCGGCTTCTTCCTGCAGCTTGTCCAGCACCTGGGCCGTCTCAGGCCAGTCAAAGCCCACCCGCGCTGCGCGTTTTTGCAGCTTCACCGCACGCATCAGCGCAGGCAGGCCCAACGCCACGCCGTCAAGCACGCCGGTTTGGGCCTTGGCTGCGCGTTCGGCGGCTTTGACGGTTTCCCAATCGCGGGTCTGTTGGTCGGCGGTCTTGTCGCGGTTTTCGTCGCCGAAGACATGGGGGTGACGGGCGACCATCTTGTCAGAGATCGTGTCGGCCACAGCGTGGAAATCAAAAAGCGCGCGGTCCTCGGCAATCTGGGCGTGAAACACCACCTGCAAAAGCAGGTCGCCCAGTTCGTCCTTGAGCTCGCCCCAGGCCGCGCGGTCGATGGCGTCGGC
>JBCBWJ010000083.1:0-8616 GCA_039817165.1 Pseudomonadota bacterium
CGGCACGGTTTGAGAGGCATCGATCACTTCGGCCATGAAGTCCGCCTCGGAGACGTCCTTGATAAGATCGCCGGTGGCGGGCGGGGTCTGTCCGGTGCCCAGTTCAAGCATTGTCGCGCTCCTTTGCGGTTTGGCTTCTCATATGGGAAGAAAACCGGGAAATCAAAGATCAAACGTTGCAAAGACCGGGGCGTGGTCACTGGGCTTCTCCCAGCCGCGCGCTGCGCGCAGGATGCGGCTGCTGTGACCGGCCTTCGAGATGTCCGCGCTCGCCCAGATATGATCGAGCCTGCGGCCTTTGTCGGCGGCATCCCAATCGCGGGCGCGGTAGCTCCACCAGCTGTAGAGTTGCCCTTCAGGAATGTCGGCGCGGGTCACATCGTGCCAGTTCCCTGCCGCCATCACATCGCTCAGGTGGTCCACTTCGATGGGCGTGTGGCTGACGACTTTGAGCAGTTGTTTGTGCGACCAGACGTCCTCTTCGCGCGGCGCTATGTTGAGATCCCCCACCAGTATCGCCTTTTGCGGGGTGTCCGTCGCGCACCAATCGCGCATGTCGGTGAGGTAGTCGAGCTTTTGGCCGAACTTCTCGTTTTTCGCCCGGTCCGGCACGTCGCCGCCCGCGGGGACATAAAAGTTGTGGATGGTCGTGCCGTTCTCCAGCCGGCCGGCGATGTGACGGGCGTGGCCGAGATTTGCGAAATCAAAGCTGCCCACCTCGGTGATGGGTTGTTTGGCAAAAATCGCCACGCCATTGTAGCCCTTTTGACCCCGCGCGATCATGTGGCTGTAGCCAAGCCCCGCAAAAATCTCTGTGGGGATTTTGTCCACGGGGCTTTTGCACTCCTGCAGGCAGAGCACGTCCGGCGTCTCCTCTCGGAGCAGTTTGGCCACGAGATCAGCGCGCAGACGCACCGAGTTTATGTTCCAGGTGGCAAGGGTGAAGGGCATGGGCGGTGTATCCGATCAGTTGAGGGCGCCCGGTGCAATAAGCCCAAGCGCCCGGGTCAGCGCAAGCCCGAAGGCGGGCGTGTCTTCGATCTGCGGGATGTGGCCGACACCGGGCAGGGTGATCAACTGGGCGCCGGGGGTGAGCGCTGCGAGTGTCTGCGCCTGGGCCAGCGGGGTGACGGTGTCTTCTTGCCCCCAGATATACACCACGGGCAGGCGCAGCGCCTTGTACTCTGCGGTCCGCGTGCTGCGCGCGTCCTGAGGCGGCACAAGCAGGTTGGGCAGCCAATCGGCATAGGCGCGGGTTGTGCCCTGCCGCCTCAATGGCCGCTGCAAAAGGGCGACGCGGGCATCTGTGACGGCCTCTTTGCGGTGCACGAACCCTGACAGGAACCGACGGGTGAGCCACGGGTTGGTCATCGTAAGGGCTGTCGCGGCCTTGCGGATCGGTTCAGGTTGCAAGGGCAAGGGCAGGCGGGCCTCGCCTTCATGCCGCCCAAGGGCCAGCGCGCCTGCGACCACGATCAACCCGGCAAACGCGTCCTGATTTTGCATGACGGCCTCGACGGCCGGGCCCGCGCCCACGGAATGGGCCACGAAAATGGGCTTGATCTGCATCGTTTCTACCAGCGCCAGAATGCGCTCGGCCTGTCGGGGGCGTGAATAGATGCGGTCCTGGGCGTGGTCAGAAAACCCGAAGGGCGGCATGTCAAACGCCACCGCGCGCCAGCCATCTGCGCCCGTGGCCTCCAGAACCGGCGCCCAAAGCCCCGACCAGGCGGCGGTGCCATGGGCAAAGAGCAATGGCGGGCCATCGTCGGGCCCGGCCTCCAGGGCGAAAATCGTGCCCTCTGGTGTGGCCACGAGCCGCCCCTCGCTTGGTAAACTATCCGCTCGCGTCTCCCCCTCGCGCAGCACTGCCGCCCCCATGGCGAGGGCCAACACCGCACAGGCCAAAACGCCCATGTAAAACACCAAACGGAAAATCCATCGCATTGCCCGACCCTAAAGCCCGCGCGGACCCAAGCGCAACCACTCGGGGTCTGGTGTTTCATCTTGTCCAAAATACTCCTGCCAGAGGCAAAAAAGCCCCGAACGAGGTCCGGGGCAGTCCAACAGGGAGGGTCTTCAAAAGCCAGTCTGCCCTGGCACGCTCTGCACGTCGCGCCAGGGCAAGCTGGGTTAGGACATCAGACGATAGCCGCCCGATTCCGTCACCAAAAGGCGTGCATTAGACGGATCGGGTTCGATCTTCTGACGCAGGCGATAGATATGCGTCTCGAGCGTGTGGGTCGTCACACCGGCGTTGTAGCCCCAGACCTCGTGCAAGAGCACGTCACGGGCCACCACACCTTCGGTCGAGCGATAGAGAAACTTCAGGATATTCGTCTCTTTCTCGGTGAGGCGAATTTTCTTTTCGTCCTCGGTGATCAGCATCTTCATGGACGGTTTGAACGTGTACGGCCCAAGCTGGAAAATCGCGTCCTCGGATTGCTCATGCTGGCGCAATTGCGCGCGGATGCGGGCCAAAAGCACCGGAAACTTGAACGGTTTGGTGATGTAGTCATTGGCCCCTGCATCCAGACCCAGAATGGTGTCGGCGTCCCCGTCATGGCCGGTGAGCATAAGGATCGGAGCCTTCACGCCCTGCTTGCGCATCAGCCGGCAGACCTCGCGGCCGTCATTGTCGGGCAGGCCCACATCAAGAATAATCAGATCATAGATCGTGTCCTTGGTCTTGATCATCGCTTCATGGGCGTTGCCGGCTTCAAAGACGTCAAAATCTTCGGTCATCAAGAGCTGTTCGCCGAGAATTTCGCGCAGATCGTCGTCGTCATCGACCAGAAGGATTTTCTTGAGCTGGGCCATTTTCACGTTCCTCGTTTTGTGTTGCAAGGGATGTGCGGTGCAAACGGGTCTGTGACAAGACGTGTGTCAGTGCTCTCACGTCCCTGTGTTGGATCGCTAGCGATTGTTTCAATTTCTGTCGAAAGCCTATAGGTCTACGTCGGAATGAGTGAACTGGTCCGGAACCCCAATGAGCCTTGCCCCGAACCCCGTTGATTTGCTGGCCCGCGCCCGCGCTGATCTGCGCATGGGTGTGCCGGTTGTTTTGGTGGACAAGGCGGGCGGTGTGCTGGCGGCGGCGGTTGAGACGCTAGATGCGCCGCGGCTGGCAGAGATCCGCTTATTGGGGGCAGCACCCGTGGTGGTGATCAGCGCGCGGCGCGCCCAGACGCTGAAGGCGCGCGCCTATGACGGGGACCTGGCGCGGATCGTGCTGCCAGCGGATGCCGATCAATCCTGGGTGCATAGCGTGGCCGACCCTGCCGATGATCTTGAAAAGCCCATGAAAGGGCCTTTGATGAGTGCCCGGGACGGCGCCGCCGATCTGCACCGGCTGGCCATGCAGCTGACGAAATCGGCGCGTATGCTGCCCTCGGCTGTGGTGCTGACGCTGGACGATCCCAGGGGCTTTGCCGCCCAGCACGGGCTGACCGTGCTTGATGCGGCAGAGACGATCCCGCATCTGGAGCTCAACAGCCCGATGCATTCGGTGGTCAGCGCGCGCCTGCCGATAGAAGTGTCCGAGCTGGGCCGCCTGCATGTGTTCCGCCCGGATGACGGTGGTGAAGAGCATTATGCCATCGAAATCGGCGCGCCCACGCGGGACGCGCCTGTGTTGTCGCGGCTGCATTCTGCCTGTTTCACAGGCGACGTCATGGGATCGCTCAAATGCGATTGCGGGCCCCAGCTGCGCGCGGCCCTGGCGCAAATGGGGGAAGAGGGGCAGGGTGTGCTACTTTATCTCAATCAGGAAGGGCGGGGCATTGGGCTTGCCAACAAGATGCGCGCCTATAGCCTGCAGGATCAGGGCTTTGACACGGTAGAGGCCAATCACCGGCTTGGCTTTGAAGATGATGAGCGCGATTTCCGCATTGGTGCGGATATCTTGCGCCGCCTTGGCTTCTCTGCGGTGCGACTTCTGACGAACAATCCCAACAAGATCGAGATGATGCGCGCCAATGGCATCGACGTGGCAGAGCGCGTGCCTTTGAAAGTGGGCGAGACCCCGCAGAACGAGGCCTATCTGGCGACCAAGGCCCAAAAATCAGGCCACCTTCTTTGATAGATTTCAGGCCTCCGGCGGAGGTATTTAGGAAAAGAAAGAAGCCGCAATCACCGCTTCTTTCTTTTTGAAAGTACCTCGGGGGTTTGGGGGCTGGCCCCCATGGTTTATTTGGTTTGGGGGCTGGCCCCCATGGTTTATGTGGTTTGGGGGCTGGCCCCCAAGGCTCACTCGGATTTGCGCGCGCGCTTTTCCATCGCGTCTTGACCGAGGCTCAGAGTGTAGGCGGCGAGCGCTTCGAGTTTGGCAACTGCCGCTGCGGCATCTTTGTTCTCAATGGCGTCGGCAATGGCCGTGTGCAGGCCTACAATTTCTTCGCGGGAGCGTTCGGTGAAGGTGATCATGTTCATCAAAGGCTGCATTGCTTCGACGGCACCGGCCAGCTGATAGCTCAGCACCGGGTTGGCGGCGGCATCCACGAGTGCGCGATGAAATGTGACGTCCGAGGCGCAGAAGCTTTCATCAGACAGCCCGGGTTGGCTTTGGCGGTGGATCTCGGCCCGCATGGTCGCCAGGTGATCGGGAGAGCGGCGTCGGGCGGCCATCGGTGCGCAGGCGCGCTCGAGCGCGTAGCGGGCCTCGCAGGCGGTTTCAAACCGCACCGCGTTCATCGACAAAAGCAGCGTCGAGGTGGTGATGTGCTGACCGTAGGCCTCTTCGTAAGACAGCCGTTTCACGAAGGCCCCGCCGAAGGCGCCGCGCTGGGTGCGAATGAGCGATTGCGCCGCCAGGCGTTTGAGGGCCTCGCGCACCGTGGGCCGGGAGACATTGAACTCTGATGCCAGCTCTGCCTCGGAGGGCAGGCGTTCATCGACGATCATGCGGCCCTCGATGATCGCGTCGCGGATGGCCTTGGCGATCTGGGCGGAGAGATCGCTGGGTGTTTTGGGGTCAGTTTTCATTTGTCTTACATTTAATTGTCTGACATTTTCCGCGCAACTCTGGAGTCGAAGGTCGCAGGCATGCGCACTTATTTTGTCACACCGATGCGCGGTATTCTATGGCTGGCATTTTTCGCCGTGATCCTGATGTCGTGGTGGATGCTCTACATGATGGCCGTGGACATGGATCTGGACCTCATCGGCCGCCCCGGCCCGGATGGCGCGCGCATGCAGGCGATGGACCCGCGCATGCCGATGTATATGCCGATGGCCAATTACGGCCCGCTGTTCCTGATGTGGGCGGTGATGATGGCGGCGATGATGCTGCCCACCATGGTGCCGACGTTGCGGGCCTATGAGGATCTGATGGTGTCTGCGGATGGGACATGGGCCGGCTGGATGGGCGTTTTGCTTGGCTATTCCATCGTCTGGGTGGCCTTTGCCGCCGCCATTGCAGGCGCGCAATTGGCGCTTTTGTTTGGGGGCGTGGTCGACATGCTGGGCATTGCCAAATCGCTCTGGATTTCGGGCGGGCTTTTGATCGCAGTTGGCGCGTTCCAGTTCACCCGCATCAAGGAGGTTTGCCACGGGGTCTGTCACAGTCCCATGGGCTATTACCTCAGCCATTGGCGCACGGGCTTTGGGGGCGGGCTGCGCATGGGGCTGGGGCTTGGCGCGTTTTGCGTGGGTTGCTGTTGGGGCTTCATGGCGCTGGGCTTTGTCGGCGGGGTGATGAGCCTTTTGTGGATGGGGCTTGCGACGTTTTTCATGGTGATCGAAAAGCTGCCTCAGATCGGGCATATCGTGACGCGCCCTATGGGTGGTATATTAATCATTGCAGGGCTCGCTGTTCTGGCGCAGCCGCTGATGACGGGAGGATAGGCTATGGCCGTGAGGCGCAAACAAAATGCAGACAAGCTGCCGGTGAGCCAGCGGATCGACAACCGCATGGAAAACCCCAAGCGGCGCAAGATGACGCCCACGGAATGGGTCATCAAGGGGGAGCTTTTCCTGAACTGTTCCTGCACGGTTTTCTGTCCTTGCGTGGTGTCTCTGGGCGCGCATCCACCGACCGAAGGCTATTGCCAGGCGTGGATGGCCATTGCCATTGATGAGGGTCACTATGAGGGCGAAGACCTGTCGGGGCTGAATGTGGGGCTGATGGTCGACATTCCGGGCCGGATGGCCGAGGGCGGCTGGAAGGTGGCGGCCTATGTCGATGAGCGCGCATCCGGCAAGGCCTATAACGGGATTTTGCAGATCTTCTCAGGTCAGGCGGGGGGTACGACGGGGCTCTTCACCATGCTGGTGAGCGACATCGTGGGCGCGGAGCGTGAAAAGGTCGAAATCGTGCGCGAAGGCAAGAAGCGTGGGCTTTATGTCGGGCGCAAGATCCAGGGCGAGATCGAGATGATCGACGGCGGTGATCCGGATCACCCGGTGATGGTCACCAATTCCAAATACTGGATGGGCCCCGATATCATCGCGGCGCGCGGCCTCAAATCGAAGGTGCGTGACTTTGGTCGGATCTGGGATTTCGGCGGCAAATCGGCCGAAATCTGTCCGATCGATTGGAGCGGCCCCAAATAGGGGCGGGCACAGGTGGAAGCCCATGATCACACCGGCCTATTGCGCGATGATGACGCGCTATAATGCCTGGCAGCATCGCCAGTTGGCGATCGCGCTGGACCCGGTGCCGGAGGCGGAGATCGTGGCAGATCGCGGCGGGTTCTTTGGCTCGATCCTGGGCACGCTCAACCATGTTCTGTGGGCCGACCGGATTTGGATGAGCCGGTTTGACGACCGGTTCGAAAAGCCGCAGGGCGGTATCCCGGACAGCCCGGCGATCTGTGACGACTACCCAACCTGGCGGGAGGCGCGCACGGATATGGACACGCGCATGTCCGACTGGGCCGGGGGCGTCACCCAAGAAGAGCTGTCGGGCGATGTCGCCTGGTACTCCGGCGCGGCCGGGCGTGACATGGTCAAGCCCCGCGCCTTTTGCATCACTCATATGTTCAATCATGCCACCCATCACAGAGGACAAGTGCACACCATGATGACCAGTGCAGGTATGACCGGCAATACGTCCGATCTTTTCTATTTGCAGGATGCGCCCTGATGGCGCCGCTTCTGTCTATGTCACGCCGGTTGCGGCGCACCCCGTTCAGCGACGGGGTCGAGGCCGCAGGGGTCAAGGCTTATACGGTCTACAACCGGATGTTGTTGCCGACCGTGTTCCGGTCGGTTGAGGAGGATTACCACCATCTCAAATCCGCGGTGCAGGTCTGGGATGTCTCGGTCGAGCGGCAGGTGGAGTTGCGCGGGCCGGATGCGGGGCGTTTGGTGCAGATGCTGACGCCGCGCGATCTGCGGGGCATGACGCCGGGCCAGTGTTATTACGTGCCCATTGTGGACGAGACAGGCGGCATGCTGAACGACCCCGTGGCGGTGAAGCTGGCCGAGGATCGGTGGTGGATTTCGATTGCCGACAGTGACCTTCTGTATTGGGTCAAGGGTGTGGCCAATGGCTGGCGGCTCGACGTGCTGGTGGATGAGCCGGATGTGTCGCCACTGGCCGTTCAAGGACCCAAGGCCGAGGATCTGATGGCGCGGGTGTTTGGCGACGCGGTGCGCGACATCCGGTTTTTCCGCTATGATCTGCTTGATTTTCAAGGGCGGCAACTGGTCGTGGCGCGGTCTGGCTATTCCAAGCAGGGTGGTTTCGAGATCTATGTCGAGGGCTCTGATCTGGGCATGCCGCTTTGGAACGCGTTGTTTGAGGCTGGCAAGGATCTCGATGTGTATGCGGGCTGTCCCAATCTGATCGAGCGCATCGAGGGCGGGCTTTTGAGCTACGGCAATGACATGACCGACGACAACACGCCCCATGAGTGCGGGCTGGGCAAATTCTGCAACACCCAAAGCGCCGTGGGCTGTATCGGGCGGGACGCGCTTTTGCGGGTGGCCAAGGAAGGCCCGGTGCAAGAGATCCGCGCCTTGGCGATTGACGGTGGACCGGTGCCGCCTTGTGATCGCTGGTGGCCTGTGCGCTGCGATGGCGAGGTGGTGGGACGGGTCAGTTCGGCCGCGTGGAGCCCGGATTTTGACACCAGCGTGGCGATCGGGATGATCCGGATCCCCTATTGGACGCCCGGAACCGAGTTGAGGGTGGAGACGCCAGAAGGTCCGCGCGGCGCGATGGTGCAATCGAAGTTCTGGTTGTGAAGCCCAACGAAAATGGAAAACCGGATATGAGTATTTTTGGCAAGATGAAGCCGGGGGACCGGCGATGAAAAGGGAATATGCAGATGTTTAACGCCTTGGTCGTGGAAAAAGATGAAGAAAGCGGAAAGACAGCCGCCGCTGTGCAACAGATCGGGGTGGATGATCTGCCGGAGGGGGATGTTGTGGTCGCGGTGGAGTATTCGACCGTGAACTACAAAGACGGTCTGTGCATCGGGCCGGGCGGGGGTCTTGTGCGCAAATATCCCCATGTGCCGGGCATTGATTTTGCCGGCACGGTCGAGAGCAGCGAGCACGAGTGCTACAAGCCCGGCGACAAGGTTGTCCTGACCGGCTGGCGCGTGGGCGAGGTGCATTGGGGCGGCTATGCGCAGAAGGCGCGGGTCAAGGCCGAGTGGCTGGTGCCGC
>JBCBWJ010000084.1:0-8567 GCA_039817165.1 Pseudomonadota bacterium
CTTTTGATGGGGATGAAGGGACCGCCTGAAGAATGTTCCTTCAGCTCGTGTTCGAAGATCTCCGCCTACGGCTGCGATCACGACACCCTGTTGAGCTTCAGCAAGCAGAAAAATAAACGCCTTCGGCGCGGCTTTCACCCTTCGGGCGAACCTTCCGTTTTTCCACCTGCATCCTTCATTCGATCCCTTCTTGCTTATCCCCATCGAAACAAAGGAGATGACCAATGGCAATCGACGGAAAAATCACCCGCACTGACGACGACGCGATCACTGGCTGGATCGCATCGCTGACCTTCGACGTGGATATCACGCTCACGAAGAACCCGCACAAGGCCAAGGAAACGCACCCAGACTTCGAAATCACCACCCGCACCCCGCGCAACCGCGTGATCCGCATCGGATCGGCCTGGGAGCAGACCAGCCAGAAGGGCAACGACTACCTCTCTCTGTCGGTCATGGTGAACGGCCAGCAGGTCCGCGTGAACGCCCTGCGCAGCGACGAAGACCCCGAAGGCGAATACCGCCTGGTCCCGCTGGCTGGCTAAGGCCAGCCAAGGGGCGGCCAAGGCCGCCCCCGGCACCCAGGCATCGAGCAGCGGGCAGAAAGACCCAGACGCCACTCACGGCAAACTCCGCCGCCTCCCTCCCAGGCGGCGGCTTTTTCGGGCGACAAACACGCCAAATCTGCGAGGATAGCGCCATGAAGGACAAACCCGATCCACGGCACGATCTGCCAAAACGCCGTCTGACAGAAACGCGGCGCATCGAGACGCCAGACGGCCACACGATCCATCTGTCCGTGGGCTACGACCCAAACGAGGACGGACGCCCGCGCGAGGTTTTCTACTCCGCTGGCTTCAAATCCGGATCAGCCCTTGAGTTTCAGATTCAAGACGCCTGTGTCCTCATTTCGATCTTGCTTCAGCATGGCCACCGCCCCGACGAGATTGCCAAATCCTTGGCCCGCACCGAACGGCCAGACGGTGAAATCGCGTATGCGAGTATCACCGGACTTATCGCCGACGAGCTGGTCAAGGCGCAGCATCCGTCTGCCTAGGATCAAAGCCCCGCTTCATCGCGTTTTTCCCCGACGCCCTGCAGGACGATCCGCATTTCGTCAGATGGATAGGGCCTCAGCAGCGCCGCGGCCTCGTCGAGCGATCCGGTCAGCCAGGTCTCATAATCGTCCGGTCTGAGGATCACCGGCATTCTGCCTTTGGCATGTATCGGCCTGACCAGATCATTGGCCTCTGTCGTAACCATCGTATGAACCCGTCGCGGATGCTCTGGTTCAAGTAGATCCTCTCTTTCCACCCGCCAAAGACCGGCTATCGCGAAGGGCGCGCGATCGTCACCCCCGCCCGCAAGCGCGAACCAATAGTCCGTCGCCGGTTTCTGCCCCTTTGTCTCGTTAAAACTCGACGCCGGGACCAGGCACCGCCGCTCAGCAAAGCTGCCTTTCCAGAGGCCGGACTTCATCAGCTTATCGTCCCGCGCATTGTTCCACGCCGCTGGTTTGATGGGTTTGCCGGTGCGTTTCGACACCTGCGGGGTCCGAAACCCCCACGACATTTCGACCAGCTCGCGGTTGCCGTCATCATCGAGCGCGACCACTGGCGCGGTCCCTTTCGGATGAATGCCTGGGCGCGGTTGCGCGTTGCCCAGATGGTCGCGTGCCGCGTCCACGTCGAACAGCTGCCGCATGGCTTCAACAGCCGTGGTGTTCGAGTAGAGATTACACATTTTTCCGCACCCATCCTTGCATCACTTCAGCACCTTAACCCGTTTCCGCCTGTCTTTCATCTTGCCAAAAATATCCTCGGGGGAGGCGCGTAGCGTCGGGGGCAGACAGCCCCTTTTTCCATCGCGTCAGCATTCTTGCCTTGCGAGAACATAGAAAGAACATCTATGGCTTGGCGCATGGGCCGCATTTTCGATCATCCTTACCGCGTTGTGCGGTATGACGCGCATGGTGACATGATCGACGAGCTGGCGCAGTGCATCCATTTCGATCTTGCGCGTGCGTGTCAGCGTGAAGCAGCGAGAATCTGGCCCAACGATGAGGTTGCCGTGCAGCATGGAATTCGCGTGATGGTGAAGATGCGAGGCACCGAGCAGCTTTAGGGCCCCTGCCCCGTCCTGTGGACGGCGCACCGCGCTTTTCAGGCTTCAGCCGGCAGACCGGCTTACGCCCGGAACACCCTGCCCTGCCTTCCCTGTGAACACTGGCGCCAGGGAGTGTCTCTCTGAGCCACACCCCCGCGCGTTCACATGGTCACGCAGACCATGGCGATCCGCCCGTGCGGATTTCAATCGCATGGGGCATCGGATCTTCGATCCTCGTCGCCTTGCGCGTGTAACCGCTCATGCGCACTATCGCTCTCATTGCCAGTCATGCGTGTAACGCGCTATTTGGTTCGGCTCGGATCTTTATTCCGAACATCAAATCCCGTTGTCCCCGGCGAAGAAGGCAAAATATGAACAAGTTCGAAAACGCAGCCCGCAGTTTGTCTGAAGGCAAACCCATTCTACTTTACGATTTTGATGATCGAGAAGCTGAAACCGATCTCATTTATCTTGCTGAGAAAATTGACGAGACGGCAGTTGCGGATTTGCGTCTCAATGCCGGAGCGCCATTAACTGTCTATATCAGTTGGGAAATGGGTCAGACATTGGGTCTGGACACGTATCTGGACTTTGTTTCCAAGTATGCAGACCCCAATTCGATCTACGGCGCGCTGTCTGAACCAACACCCGGCTTCGATCCTCGCTTTTCCATCACCTTGGATTTCAGAGAAAACAA
The DNA here is from genome assembly GCA_039817165.1 of Pseudomonadota bacterium. Lineage (GTDB taxonomy): Bacteria > Pseudomonadota > Alphaproteobacteria > Rhodobacterales > Rhodobacteraceae > Roseovarius. The sequence continues at coordinate 2,804 of JBCBWJ010000084.1, forward strand.
AACCGGTTGCTCGCATGTTGAGACCGCGCGCACAATTCGCGAACTCTGCGCGTTGTTGAAAGAGGGTGATGCCAAGGATTTCGCGCGCCTGTTTCGTGCGCCTGGGCACATTCCTCTGATCGTCGGCACAAAGGGCCTTCTCAAGGAGAGAAACGGGCACACTGAACTCATATTGGCCTTCGCGGTCAATCAAGGCTTGTTCCCGATGGTTGTTGCTTCCGAAATGATTGATGCAGAGACCGGCCATTCGACAACCTACGAAGATGCCCGCAAATACGGCGAACAACGCGGTCTTGATTTCATCGGCGGCGACGAACTCATGGAGGCTTACGGATGAGCGAAGCAACAGCATTTGAGCTGCCGGATGTGACTGCCGCAGAACCAATTCCGCCGTCCGCCATGTCCGAGGTCAACCGGATTTTGGGCAATGGCGACCTGTACCGATACACGACCGCAGAGTCGCCCGTTACCCAGCTAGAGCGAGAATTCGCGACCAAAATAGGCAGCCGCTATGCTTTGGCTGTCTCATCGTGTTCAGCAGCGTTGTTCCTTTCGCTCATGGCGCTGGACTTGCAGCCAGGCGCAAAGGTGATGATCCCGGCCTTCACCTTTGTTGCAGTGCCTTCCGCAGTGGTCCATGCGGATTGTGTGCCTGTCTTGTGCGAATGCGCGTCGAACTACAGGATTGATCTGGACGATTTTCGCCGAAAATTGCCGGACGTTGATGCCGTCCTGATAAGCCATATGCGCGGTCACACATCGGATATGGACGCCATCATGGCCGCATGTGACGCGGCTGGCGTTCCTGTTGTCGAGGACGCTGCCCACTCCCTTGGAACCACATGGGACGGCCGAAAAATTGGCACCTTGGGCAAAATCGGATGTTTCTCTTTCCAGTCCTACAAACTTCTGAATTCAGGAGAGGGCGGGATCATGGTCACTGACGACCCAGACCTAATGGCCCGCGCTATCATGATGCACGGCTCTTACGAGGATAAGTGGCAGCACCACGATATCCCGGCAGACGTTATGGCCCGTGTCCAGAACAACATGCCCATGTTTGGCTTGCGGCTGAATACACTCTCCGCAGTTCTGATCCGCGCACAGTTGGAGCACTTGGATCAGCGCGTGCTTGATGGCCGTCGCAACCACGATCATGTCGCAAAGCGCTTGCAAGCGCTAAATTCTGTTCAAGTACCAGCCGCACATGCAGCAGAGCTACGCGCCCCAGACTCTTTGCAGTTCAATCTGCCTCACGTTTCAGATGACGAGGTGGACGGCTTTGTCAGCGACGCAAAGCGACGTGGTTTGCACATTCAGGTCTTTGGCCGGTCCAAGAACAATTCGCGGGCCTACTGGAATTGGGGTTTCTTGAACGATGTACCCGACCTTCCTCAGACCCGCGCGATGTTGATGCGTGCTTGCGATCTACGGCTGCCAGCTCGCCTAACACTCGCCGAATGCGATCTTATCGCGGATACGCTCATTGCCGCTTTGGGCGAGTAGGATCATTCCCCGCAATGATTGATTGGGTCATCTTTCTGCCTGCCTGTTTCGCGCTGAATATGGCTTGTGGGCCAAGCAACCTGTTGGCCATGACCCATGGCGCGAAATCTGGCGTTACCTTCGCCCAGAAGGCAGCTATCGCTAGATTGATCGTTTTCGTTCCAATGATCGCAGCCAGTGCTTTGGGCTTGGGTCTTCTGTTGACGACATCCGAGGTTGTCTATGGCATCGCCAAATTTATCGGCGCTGCCTACCTCATATGGCTCGGCATCGCGCTTTGGCGAAGTGCAAAGACACTCAACCCAGAAGAGTTTCTGGACAGGTCCGTTTCAATGCAGATCGCTTTCAAGCGGGAGGCATTGTTGGCTATCAGCAACCCCAAAGCCATTTTGACCTTTGCTGCATTCTTCCCACAGTTCGTCATCCTGGACGCATACTGGCAAAGCTACGCGTTGCTTGGAGCGGCTTTCCTCGTCATGGAGGCCGTCGCCATTTTCGCATATGCACTTGGTGGCAGTGTTGCCGCAGCATTTGCTTCCGACAAGATCCCGGTGTTTCAGCGCATTTCGGGTGGCATGATGTGCATCTTCGGAAGCCTACTTTTGTTCGCGTCGTAGCGTTCGCATATCTGGACGCCATGATCTGATCTTTCCTGGTCCCTTGGGGTTCGGTCAAGCCGAACGCCGCTGCGGGACGTTTAGGGTGGAGGCGCTGCCTCCCCCCTCGGAAAAGTCCCTCAATGGGGTTTCCCCAACAACGGTCCCTACGGGCTGCGTTGCCGGGTGATCCCCCACCCAATTGAGGGACATTTTCTCGCCCCCCTCCGCACTCGCCGTGGACAGGTTTGTAGGACAGCCGCGACAAGCGCGGTGCCTGAAACCTGACCCATTGGGCAACAGACCCAAGCGACACCACAAAGGAGAACCGTCATGGCAGAGAGGCTTTTCAAGCTGGAAGCGGACTATGACACGAGCAAAAGCGTTGTTTTTTCAGCGGATGAAAACATCCTGCGCATGTTCGGAAGGGACCACCACAACGCGGCGACAATAAAGCCCGACCTGACCTTGATCGACCCGGCAGGCGAGACCATCGCGACCATGGACGCATGGGCTGACGACTGGACGGAGGGGGGCCCGTGAGGCCCGCCGTCCGTTTGATCGAAGGGCTGCACATCACAGCCGCCGACAAGCGCAACATTTTGGATTGTATCGAATACCTGCGCAGCGAGGAAAACCACGCGCAATGGTTGGGCCGAAAAGCTCAGCCAAGCGCTACTGCCTGACCAGCGATCCAGAGCAACCGAACCGCTTTCACGTCCTCATCGGTGAGACCTACAGCACGGATTCAGGCGGCAAGCGCGAACGTCAGTCGAAAGTCACCATTGAAACAACAGGGGTGGACCCCCTGCCCGCCGCGTCATGGGAGATCGACCAAGGCGATCTTTTTGACGGGCTGGACACGAACGAGGCCCAGACATGAACCAGCACACAGATTTCCCCCGTATCGGCGAAAGTTCAGAGCAGGAGGCGCATAGCGCCCCTGCAATCCGCTTGAGCCTGTCAGACATCGTGGAAGAATACGACACCAAAGCCGCCGCGATCACAGAGGCCGTTGCAGCGTTTCACGCGGCTGAAACGGCGATCAAAACTGCCGCCTGCATTCAAGGCACCTATGGTTCAGACCCGTTTTCGTCGGACGCACGCCTTTATGAACGTGACGTGCGCCTCGCCCTTCTGCGCTCCGCTTGGAAGCACGTCTACAACGGGTTGAACATCGAGAGCATCGCGACGGCCAAGGACCGTAAACAGCTTGAGTTGAAGCTGACAACGCCCCTGCCTTTCACCCTTGAGAACATCGCCGAGGTCTTCGGGGACTACCTGCTAGACCGGCGTTTTCATGTGCTGAAAGGCTTGGCCGAATGCTTCTGCGATCTGGACCCGGCCTATAAGAGCCATTCCAAGGTGAAAATCGGGGTCGAGGGCCTGCCTAAGCGGATCATCGTTTCGTATGTCACCGGCTGGAATTCGTGGGGCCGTGAGCGCGTCAAGGACACGCTTAACGCCCTGCGGCTCTATCGCGGTGAACCCCGTTACACCCACGTCGAGTTTGAAAACATGATGGACGAGGCCGAGAAGTGGGGAGAGGCCGACTTCTGCGGCGGTAAGATCAAGGTTTTCAAGAACGAGAACGGGCATCTGATCTTCGACAAGCAAGGCTTGCTCGATATCAACCGCGCCCTTGCAGAGTTCTACGGTGAGGTCCTGCCCGACGCACCGAGCGAGAGCGAGGCCAAGCGGCCAAGCACAGAGGTTGCCCGCGATCTGCAATTTTATCCGACCCCGAAGACGGTGGCCGGAACCGTCATTGACGCGCTGCATTTGCGGGGCGGTGAGGCGATCCTAGAGCCATCATGCGGTGACGGCGCATTGATGGACGAGCTGGCCGCACGCAATGCCGATCTACACGAAAACCGCATGAGCGGGCCGGTCACTGTCACCGGCGTCGAGTATGACGGCGGACGCGCGGCACAGGCTCGCGCCAAGGGCCATCACGTTATGATTGCCAACTTTCTGCAGGTCGCCCCCGAAGCGTCCTTTGACGCTGTGGTGATGAACCCGCCTTTCTACGGCAAACACTGGCTGAAGCACCTGCGTCACGCCATGCGGTTTCTGAAACCGGGCGGGCGGCTGGTGTGCATTCTTCCTGCGACCGCCCACTATGACCACGACGTGGCCGTGGGCGACTGGCGCGATCTTCCCGTTGGCAGCTTCGCCAGTTCAGGAACGAACGTGCCAACCGGATACTGCATCTATTGGAAGCCGAGCGCATAAGCAAAATCGGAAGGGGTGGTTCTGGTTCAGAACCGCCCTTTCCTGCTATCCTGTGGTATGTATCGCGAAGCGAGGTTCAGGAACGGCTATGGCTGGCAGAGCAAAATCAGCACCGACATGGTTTGACGACTTCGACCTTGAGGCCGAAGTGACCGCCTTGATTGAGCGGATCGAGACAGCGACAGAATTCACCTTACCGGATCGAAAGCGAAAACTCGTTTTCGAGTATGCGGCGGGCCGGTTGCAGGACAACAAAGACCGGGCAACCGATAAGACGGCCAAGCCACTCTATCGGTCGCGCCGCGACTTCATAGAAACCGTTCAGGACACGGTTTTCTTGGCGATCCCCGCCGAGAACGTGGAGAGAATGCCGATCAGCCAGTATGTCTTGAACGATCCGGATTTCTACGAAGCCGCCATGCTACGCGCGACGTCGATCACACAAGAACAGCTTTTCGACATAGTGTCCCCGATCATTGACGATATGACCGTCGCCGATGCGCGGGCTTTCGTCTCGAAAATCTGGCATGAAGGGATCGACAAGAACGCGATCAAGTATGCCGAGGCGTTGAAGCGCCCAGAACGCGAAGCGATTCCCCTGCCTCGGAGCCGCACGGCCTGACGATGTTTCCGCGCGATCACGGCGCAGTTCGCCGTCGATCACGCTTTTGCACCAGCGCTTGAGCTGATCCTGACAATTCAAACTAAGCGCCCAAGGTTTGGTCCCAATCCCGGCACGCGCGGTCGCGCTTTTTGCCGGATTGTCACGCAAACCTTTGGAGCAGCCCCATGACATCTGTGATCGTTTTCGGTTTAACCCTTGCCGCCGCATTCATCATTGAAATGCGCCACCATCCGACGCTTGGGTTCTGGCGTTGAGGTCAGGTATTCATATCATCAAGATAGGCTTGGCCTGGCTCTAAGATCGTGACGCCAATAATCGGCTTGCCGAGTGCCCGTTGCAGGTTGATCCAGCCAAGCCTTTCCGCCTGTTGCGCCCCAGCTAGGATTTGATCGTCGCTCAGATCAGCCATGAATTCGTGGGCTTTCAGTTTTTCGATATCCGGCCCCACCCCTTTCACGTCCGGGCCTTCCATTTCACGAACCGCCATGATGATGGCTAGGGCCGCATCATAGGGGTTCTGGTAATCATCGCTCATTCTCAAAATATCCTTTTCATCTTGCCAGAAATATCCTCGGGGGAGGCGCGCAGCGCCGGGGGCAGACAGCCCCCTACTGTTTTCGCCTATGAAGCCTGACGCTTCTAGCCGTTTCGACTGCGCCAGTTTGCGGCAACGATCAGCGCCGGGTGCGGCATCCGCATGAATTGCACTGCATCCCAGACGCAGCGCATTTCCAAATGCCAGCCGGGGCGATCCGCGCGATATTGTCCAGCTCGCGCCAACCTGTAACCCGCATCCCCGACA
>JBCBWJ010000085.1:0-8526 GCA_039817165.1 Pseudomonadota bacterium
GACAACCAGCCAGAACGCCAAAAGACCGATCCACCCAAAAGACCCTGCCACAAGGCTCAGACCAAACAATACGGCGATCGCGGAGGCCGTGATCACCGCTTGCGAAGAGGCAGAGCGGGACGTGATCGCAGCATTGAGTTCATCAAAACTGCGCCAGCGGCAGACCGCTGAAATAAGCTGAACGGCCACTGTCCGGCACAAAATCCCCATCCGAACGGTCAGAGTATCAGTTGTTTCTGCCATGCTTTCAAAGCTCTGCAAACCAACGCGATTAATTGCCGGGTGGGTTTATCATGTTGCGGTCACATTGGGCAAGCCAAGTGGCCGCGGAAAAGCAGCAGTGAGCCAGTTTTTCCCTCATCACCGCTATTGCGATGATGCCCGTTTGAGGATCTTTGCGGCATCTGGATGATCCAGCAGCGCCTCGTTGACCTCATAACTCATATGCCGGCGATTTTCATGACCGGGCAAGGTTTGCGCCAATGCCTCTTTCAATTCCTGAGGCAGCGCATCGCGGGTGCGCGTGTCCACAAGGAACGTCTCAGCCGAGATACCTTCGGCGAAAATTATGTGATGGCGGTCGAACAGCAGTTGGAAGTAGTCCACAAACCCGCCCATCTGGCGCACCACGGTGTCGCCGTTGACCAGATGGCGCGCCCGCACCAACACCTCTTTGCGACCTGCGCCAAGTGCATCAAAGCGCTGATAGATGAACAGCCGGTGGTCCGGGCTCACGATCAGGTCGTTTTCATTGTGAAGCGTGCCTGCCTTTATGCGGATGGGTGCGAAATCACCGACCGCCCGCACAGTCGATTGCCCGATCCAGCGAATGGCCTGCGGACCATCATCACGGGTCAGCACCATGTCGCCAACGTTGAGCTCTTCAATCGGTTTCTGGATGCCCGACGCCATCGTGATCTGCGTGCCGCGTGAAAACGAGACACAGGCCACTTCGGCAAATTTGCGACGCGCGCGTTCACGGTCGATCCCCACGAGCACGTAACCCGTCTTGGGCTGCATATGCGCCAGCGGCAAGCCAAAAACATTGGCCACGTTACCGTCGTCATCCACCTCGACAAGGACGATCATTTCCGTGGTAAGGCCGGTGGCCGACATGAGCGTCAGACAACAGTCCAGATGCAAGGCCGCATCGGGCGTGCCCACCTGCGTGTCGCCACCCACAACAAGACGCCCGTTATCTTTGGTTTTGATTGAAAGCCGACGGGTCCGGGCATCGGGATGCAATTCATAGGTGTCGTCCAGATCAAGCTCTGCTGCAAACGACAGCGGGTCGCCCATGTTGGCGCCGTTGACCACTTCGATGTCGACGGCCTCAAAAACGGGGATCGATTGCGCCGGCTTCACGCCGGTTTGCAGGATCGTCTCCGGGGTCATGCCTGAACCGTGGTTACCGGCTGGCACATCGGACGAAGTCTTGGACGGTTTGCTCATGTCTAGCCCTTGCACTCAATCAATATATTCCATCGGGCTTTTCGCCTCTGATCGCGTGCATAGATTGGATTTGTGGCGGTTTGTGGCCATTTGCCCGTCATTTTACCGACTTTAGTTTTACTGGTATTTTCAACGCAATGAATGATACCTCTGCTAATTGACGTATTAATACTAGGGCAAAGACCAGAGAATGAGGACGCGAAGCGGCGGAAAGCTGCTCAAAGATGGGTGAACGTGTACGGTTTGCGCGATTTGCTCACATCACTCGCCCAAGTCCGTTCTGGATCGGGCCTTAGGACAGGGAACATCGCATGGATTTGAGAATAAAAGGTAAACGCGCGCTCGTCTGTGCCTCCTCGAAGGGCCTTGGACTGGGATGCGCAGAGGCATTGGCTGATGCCGGCGTCGATCTCGTGATGAATGCCCGCGGGTCCGATGCGCTCGAGAACGCAGCAGAGGCCATACGCTCTAAACACGGCGTGACCGTGACCACGCTCGCCGCGGATGTCACGACCCCTGATGGTCAGGCAGCATTGCTTGAGGCTGCAGGCTCGCTGGACATCCTCGTCACCAATGCCGGAGGCCCGCCTCCCGGCATGTGGCAGGATTGGGATCGCGAGGATTTCATCAAAGCCCTCGATGCCAACATGCTCACGCCGATAGCGCTGATGAAAGCCACCCTGCCCGGCATGATGACGCGTGGCTGGGGCCGTGTTGTCAACATCACATCAGTCTCGGTAAAGGCGCCAGTGCCAGTGCTGGGGCTGTCCAATTCTGCCCGTGCGGGGCTCACCGGATATGTCGCCGGAACTGCGCGTCAGGTTGCGGGCAAAGGTGTCATAATCAACAACCTGCAACCGGGCATTCACGCCACCGACCGGGCTGACGCCTTGGACAAGGGCGTGGCCGACGCTCAAGGGATCTCAATGGAACAAGCCAAGGCAGACCGTTGCAAAACAATCCCCGCTGGACGCTACGGCACGCGCGAAGAGTTTGGCGCGGCCTGCGCCTTCCTGTGTTCCCAGCACGCCGGCTTCATTGTAGGTCAGAATATCCTGCTCGATGGCGGGGCGACCAACACGACGATGTGACCCTGCGCGCACACCATGACCCTTACTCCGTTTGATAAAAAGGCCGGCACAGAGCAGGCCCTTGACGTGATTTATGCCGATAGACCGCTCCTCGGTCAGATCACGCCTGTCTGCACCGACATTTTCCTGCCCAAACCAGCCGCGCGGCCTGCCCCACTCCTCATCTGGCTGGGCGCGGATATCCTGAGCGAGCGGGCCCCCAACCCAGTCGGGCCGAGACGCCTCGCTGATATGCTGACCCGACACGGTGTCGCGCTTTGTGCACCAAAGGTACGCGTGGGGGCTGGGCGCTCTGATTTGCCTAACTCGGTGGTAGAGCGGCTTTCCCAAATCGAAAAGGACCGTGATCAGAGCGTTGATCCGGGCCTGTCGACCTTTCCCGCCATCGCCGCGACGGAAGATATTTGCGCGCTTCTCGCCTGGGTCGAGGTGGAGGGCGCAAGCTACGGTCTTTCGGGCAAAACCGTGCTGGTCGGCGCCAGCACTGGCGCTGGCCTTGCCTTCAACATAGCCTTGGTGGCGCCGCGTCTTGGACTCAGCCGACCTGCACCGGTGGGGCTGATGTCCTATTCCGGGACCTGCGCATGGCCATCGTTTTTCGCGCCCAACGCCATGCACGCTTTTGCCCTGCACAATCCGACGGACCGACGCATGCCCATCGGCCCCATCCGCACCATGGCGCAGCTTGATCCTCAGTTTGAACTCATTGAAAGCATCGAACAGGCACACGGGTCTTTGGGGCTGTGGCCGCAAGAGACAACGCAACAGGCCTGCAATCGCATCTTGGCTCGCATACATCGTTGGTGCACGACCTAAAGATTTGTCGCACGGAACAGCCATTATCCTCCACTGACGCGGCATCACGTTTGCGGGACAGCCAAACAATCCGCTGGCTCAGGCAAGGCGACTGGTCTTAGACGGCTCTCACCAAACGCATCGACGCAATCACCACCAGAGGTGCCCAATGCAAGCCACTGCCATCATTGTCATTTTCATGCTGATCGTACTGGCCAGCCTGCTGGTCGCACCGCGCCACGCGAGCGTTGAAGGCTTCTTCGGCGGGCGCGGCGCGACAGGCCAAGCGCCCGGTCTCTGGGTCCTCGTGCTCAGCCAGGTGACCACGTGGATCTTCGCTCGTTCGCTGATGAATTCTGCCATTCTGGGATATTACTACGGCATGTGGGGCGTTCTGGCCTACGCCGCTTACTACGGCTCTTTCCTGACGGGTGCTGTGATCGTCGATCGTCTGCGCGCAGGCGGAGCAGGATCGGTCCAGGATTGGCTCGGCCACGCTTTTGGACGCACAGGGCGTGTCACCTATAATCTGGTCATCGCGCTCCGGCTTCTGTCCGACGTTTTCGCCAATCTTCTTGTCGTGGGACTGATCTTTGCCACCGCCCTGCCCGAGTTGGGCATCGCGAGAGAGGCGTCGATCCTCTTTGTTGCTCTGCTCGGCCTTGGGTATTCCGCCTTGGGGGGACTTAGGGCTGCTTTACGCACCGATGTGCTGCAGATGCTAGTCTTTCTGGTGGTTTTCGCCGCAGCCTTTGCCGCCTTGCTTATCAGCCCCGACTTTGACCTTTGGGCAGTTCTGACAGCCGACGGGGTCTCCGGCGCCTGGAACGGGCAAATTCTTCTGATCGTTGCCTTTTTGCAGGTGTTTTCCTACCCCGCCCACGATCCGGTTATGATGGATCGCGGATTTCTGGCGGACCGTCGGACAACACGCGCGGCGTTTCTGCACGCCTTTTGGCTGTCAACGCTTTGCATAATTGCCTTTGGGTTGTTCGGAATTCAGGCCGCGCTAATGGGCGCGGCTTACGAGACCCAGCTTCTGGGCACTTGGATGCAAATCTTCCCCGCGTGGGTCTTCGTGGCCTTACTTGTTTCACTTCTGATCAGCGCGCTCAGCACGCTCGACAGCGCTTTGGCGAGCGCATCGCGACTTGTGGTCGATGAATGGAAACTCACCGCCCGCACGCTCACCGGAGGGCGTCTGGCAATGGTGGTCTTCATGGCCGCAGGCACAGGTCTTACACTCTGGGGCAATCAGACGCTGTTTGATGCCGTGGCTGTCAGCGGAACGGCCAGCATGTTTCTCACGCCGGTTCTGATCGTGGGGCTTTTCCTCAACCGTACGGTGCCGGTCTGGTCCTATCTCAGCGCCTTTGGCGTCGCCGTGACAGGCGCTTGGGCATATTTCGGGCGTGATGGCTCCATCTGGTCCAGCATCTTGCCCGAAGGACATAAATACGAGCAGTTGCTTGTAATTTGCACGGTGGTGCTGGTTGTTGGCTTCGCTGCCGTATTGGCGGGCGCGCGCAAACCAATACACCTCCAGACAGCGATCAGACCCACGCAACAATTTCGGTTACCCTCCGGTGATTGATCCATTTTCCTCGTATTTTTTCAACCAAATCCCCCACGAGGCCGCTTTGGTCCTTCCACATCGCGCACGGAGGGCTTAGATAAACAAATGCAAATTCAAAGGGACGCTGACAAATACGTCCCATGGATGGGAGAAAAAGCAATGCTGAACAATATTGGCCTTCCAGGTATTCTTCTGATCGCCGTGGTCGTGCTCGTGCTCTTTGGCCGTGGCAAGATCTCGTCACTGATGGGCGAAGTGGGCAAAGGCATCACCTCGTTCAAGAAGGGCGTGTCTGACGGCAACAAGGAAATCGAAGAGGCCGCGAACGCGGACGCGGCAGACGTTGCCAAGGACGTCACGCCGGAACAGGAAAAAGACAAGGCCTGATCCCAGCACATGTTTGATCTTGGCTGGACCGAGCTGATGGTGATCGGCATCGTGGCCCTCATTGTTGTGGGTCCCAAAGACTTGCCCGGCATGTTCCGGACGGTGGGCAATTTTGTCGGCAAAGCCAAAAAAATGGCGCGCGAGTTCTCCAAGGCGATGAACGATGCCGCCGATGACGCCGGCGTGGGCGACGTCAAACGCACCTTCGACACGGCCACCAACCCGATGAAATCCGCGATGAACGAGGTCAACAAAACGACCGAGAGCTTCACCGCGCAAACCATGGCCGGGCCAAAACGGGCGGAAATGACCCCCGAACGCGCGGAGATGGCGGAAAAGATATCCAAGAAGTCCGCAGAGATGGCCGAAGAGCGCTTGGCCCGTGAAGCCGCTGAGAAGGCCGCGCCCGAACCGGCTGCCAGCGCTTCTGCCAAAAAGCCAGCAAAGACCAAGAGCGCCGCCAAGCCAGCCGCGAAAAAACCTGCGGCTAAAGCGGCTAGCAAACCGAAAGCCGCGCCCAAGAAGGCCGCCGCCAAGCCAGGCAAAAAGGCGGCGGACAAGTCATGAGCGACGCCACCGATCAGACGACAGATGAAGAGGTCGAAGACAGCTCCGCCCCCCTGATCGAACATCTGGCCGAGCTGCGCACCCGGCTCATCCGGTCGGTGATCGCCTTCATCGTGGGCATTGTTGTGGCCTTCACAGCGGCAGAACCGATCCTGCAATTCCTGCTGGCCCCCATTGAGGAAACCCTTCGCCAGTTGGGCGATCCGTCTCCCACAATGCAGTACACGTCGCCGCAAGAGTACCTCTTCACACTCTTTCGGATCTCCATGGTATTTGGCTTCATGCTGGCCTTCCCGGTCATCGCCCACCAGATGTGGCGCTTTATTGCGCCTGGCCTCTACCGGACCGAAAAACAGGCGTTTTTGCCCTTCGTGATCGCCGCCCCCATCATGTTCTTTCTCGGCGCTGCCTTCGCGCATTTCGTGGTGACGCCGCTGGCCATGGCATTTTTCCTGGGGTTTGCAGATGTCAGCTCGATCTTTGCCAACCTCATGACCTCCGTCATTTCCGCGCCAGAGGTCGTGCAAGATGAAAGCTTGCCGGTGATCCCCGACAATTTCGCAGCGATCGTGCCCGAGACCGAAGAGGGCATTCGCATCACCTTTTTCGGCAAGGTCAACGAGAGCCTCGACATCACGCTGAAATTCATCATGGCCTTCGGGATTTGTTTCCAACTGCCCGTGCTGCTCACGCTTATGGGCAAGGCGGGCCTCGTCAGCGCCGTGGGCCTCGGCGGTGTTCGCAAATACGCCATGGTGGGCATTCTTGTCCTCGCCGCTCTGGTCACGCCGCCCGATGTCATCACGCAGCTCATCCTCTTCACGGTGGTCTACGGTCTCTACGAGGTCTCCATTTTCCTCGTGCGTCGGGTTGAAAAGTCCCGCGAGGCCCGGATGCGCGCCGAGGGCGTTTGGTTCGACGATGATGACGACGGCGATGTCATGGAAGACGAATTTGCCGACGACATGGCGAGCGAGGATCAATCTGACGGGAAACCATCGTGACGGACCCGCTGGAGCGGATTGCCGACGCGCTGGATCGAATGAGCCCTCCGCCGGGCGGCGCCCCTGATCTGGCCACTGCTGATGCGTTTGTCTGGACTGTTGACCCTGACGCGTTGCTGCCAGTTCCAGAGGTCAGCCGCGTCGATATGAGCCTGCTGGTGGGCATCAATCGCGCCCGCGATACGCTCATGACCAACACGGTGCAATTTGCGCGCGGCCTGCCGGCCAACAATGCGCTGTTGTGGGGCGCGCGGGGTATGGGAAAGTCCTCGCTGGTGAAGGCGGTTCATGCCGCGGTGTTGGCGGAAGGCCACAGGCTCAAGATCGTAGAGCTGCAACGCGAAGATCTGCCCTCTGTGGGGCGGCTGTTGAGCATCCTGCGCGCGAGCGCAGAGCGGTTCATCCTGTTTTGCGACGACCTCAGCTTTTCCCATGACGATCAGCACTACAAATCGCTCAAGGCCGTGCTCGACGGCGGCATCGAGGGGCGGCCGGAAAACGTGGTCTTCTACGCCACATCAAACCGCCGCCACCTGATGCCCCGCGACATGATCGAGAATGAGCGCAGCTCTGCCATCAGCCCCTCCGAGGCCACCGAGGAGAAAGTCTCCCTTTCGGATCGTTTCGGCCTCTGGCTGGGATTTCATCCTTGTGATCAAGACAGCTATCTGGCCATGATCCGCGGCTATTGCGAGGCCTACGGCGTCACAATCGACGACGCCACATTGCGCGCCGAGGCCATCGAATGGCAAGCCACACGTGGGGCACGATCAGGCCGCGTGGCCTGGCAGTATTTCACCGATCTCGCAGGTCGGCGCGGCGTTGCGATCTGAAAAATTTCATGCCATCGGCGGGGGTATTTTCACAGAAAGAAAGCGCAAATCCTGCTTTGTTTTGCCTAAAATATCCCAGGGCTCGGGGGGCTGGCTCCCAATCAGTTCAAGTAAGGTGTCGGATCCACACTGTCGAAGCCTTCGCGCACCTCGAAATTCACCGCCGAACCACCGTCTGACCTGATCTCGGCCAGTTTCGCACCGCGGCTCACAGACTGGCCTTTGCGCACGGCCACATTGTCGATATTGGAATAGACCGTCAGCAAATTGCCCTGATGCTTGACCACGATGATCGGCACGCCATTGGTGTCTTCTGTGATCGCCGCAACCGTGCCAGCCGCTGCCGCTTTGACAGACGCCCCGGGGCTTGCGGAAATAGAGATCCCATCACTGCGCCCTGCCGCGTATTCGCGCACGATGGCACCGTCCACAGGCATGATCATGCGCGCCGTGCTCGCCGGCTGCTGAGAGCTGAGATCCGGCGCAGCCACGGTTTCAACCGGTTCCGACACCGGTTGTGTGTCTTCATCGGGCAAAGGTTGCGACGCGCTCGGCGGCAGCGGTGTCTCGGACCCCTGCCCCGGCAGCGCCAGATCCTCAGCCTCCGCCGTTTGAGCGCGCGGCTCAGCCACAGCGACGGGGATCAGCAACTGCTGCCCTTCGCGCACTGCGAAATCCGTACCAAGTCCATTCCAATCAGCAAGACTGGACACCGACACCTGATAAAGCCGCGAGATAGAGAACGCGGTCTCGCCGCGGGCCACACGGTGGCGCACAGGCTCCACGCCGGAAACGCCGCGTGGCTGACCTTGGGGTGCAGG